>NZ_JBFBDY010000591.1:0-3849 GCF_040683475.1 Kitasatospora sp. NPDC093558
ACCGCTACGCGACCCCGCTCGCCCCGCTCATCGAGGCGCTCCGAGCCGACCTGGAGACCGGCCACCGCCAGGAGGACCGGCGCCGGACCGAGGGCCGCCCGGGCCCCGAACTGCTGCGCCTGGCCACGGCGGAGGTCGCCGACCACGTCGAGCGGTGGGGAGGTCGACCCCTTGTCGGAGGCATCGGGCATGATCGGCGGTCGGATCGCGGGAGCGGGAGGCAGGGCGTGAGCGCCACGGGTGTGTGGGTCGTCGGCACGGTGACCGACGAGCAGGTGCGGGAGCTGCTGCTCGCCGCCGTCCGGAGCTCGCCGCCGCCCCGGCCGTCGGCAGCCGCGGGTGTGACGGCCGCGGGTGTGACGGCCGAGCTGGGCTGGTGGCGCGGGTTGGCGGGGGCGTCCCTGTTCACCGAGCAGACGGCCGGCACCGGGGGGTGGACCGCCACGGAGGACGCCTTCCGGCTCTACCGGTTCTTCGACGGATGCCAGGACGACTCCGACGCGGTGGAGGAGCTGCGCGACGCCGTGCTGGAGCAGTTCCCGCCCGAGGGCGGAGAGGGCCTGTTCGCGGCCACCGCTCGGAAGGCCAACCCCTTCTGGGCCCTCGCCTACGCGCTCGGTGCCGAGTCCGCGCTCCAACTGCCGGGCTGGTTCGGGGACTTCCTGCTCGACTCCGCCCAGGTGCGGGCCTGCCTGCCCCGCGCCGAGGCGGCCCTGGCCGTGACCGGCAGCCGGCGGCGGGACGTGGTCGAGCGGATCCACGCCTGGCTGGACGGGCTCGGCGACGACCCCGCCCACGACGCCGACGCCCTCCTCGACGGGCCGCTGCGCGTGTTCCGGCACGCGGCCCGTACCGGGCAGGGCGTCGCCGGGCAGACGCGCTGGTATTGAGGGGACGTTGCAGATCCACCCGGGCGCGGACGGGCGGGTGCGGGTGCGGGTGCGGGTGCGGCACTGGCCGTGGCGGCGGTGGTGCCGGTGGGGGCGGCCACCACCAGGGCTCACCACGTCTGAGTATCCGTACTCATGCCGTGTGCCACGTGCGTGCGGCAGAATCGGTCGTTGGTTCGAGATCACCGAGGGGACGGCGCGGAACGTGGCTTTGGCGGGGGAGCAGTTGGCGGGTGATCGGCGGTGGGCCGGGTGGCGTGTCGTCCTGGGGTCCAGGACCGGCAGGTCGGCGGCGGTGGGGGCCGCGCTCGGGACCGTCGGGTTCCTGCTCACCCTCGTGCCGTGGGATGACGTCTTTCGGTGCGGCGGGCCGGGGTGGAGTTGCCTCGGCCTGGGACTGCTCGTCCTCGCCGTGCTCGCCGTCGTGGGCTTCCTGGTGAGCTGGCTGGCACTGCGGCTGGTGGGCGTCCGGCTGGCCTGGCGGGTCGCCGTCGCGCTCGTTCCGCTCGGCTGGCTGGAGACCGAGCTCCGCGACCGGGCCGGCGCTTGGGGCCTCCCGGACGCGCTGCTCCCGCTGACCACCGCCGCCCTGTTCGCGGTCGCGGCCGTCGTGACCGCGAACAGGCCGCTGCTCTGGCGGCCCCGGATCGCGCTGCTGGTCGCCCTCGTCCTGCTCTGGCCGCTCTCGGCCCTGGCCGGAGGCCACCGCGCGGACGACCGCCTGCGGAGCGAACTCGTCGGCGCCGGCGTCCCGTTGTACGCCCCCGACGTCACCGGCTACCGTCTCAGGACCCCGATGGCCAGCAAGCCCGGCGCGTGGTTCGGCTTCCTCATGCTGCCCGACCGGCCGGGCGTCGACCCCGACGACCCGAACCGCTGGGGGATCCGGGTCACCGTGGAGCACGTGTCACCGGCCTTCAAGCCGCCGCACTGCGAAGCGCTGGACCTGGGCAGCACGGTGAACGGCGACGGCTGCGAGCAGGTGGCGCCGGACACCTGGCGCCGGGCCAACCCGTACGTCGTCTTCTACTTCGTGCGCCGCGGCGACGACCTGATCGTGCTGTCCGCGGACGGGAAGAACAACACCGAGGCCGAACTGCGCACCCTGATATCGACGTTGGCCGTGCGCGACGCGGACTACTTCCTGGGCTGAGGCTTGGCCTTATGAGGGGCGGAAGTCGCTCCGGGCGTATTGGGCGCAGGTGGCGTGGGCCATTCTCAGCAGGGCTCGTTCGGGGAGTCCCGTCGCGGTGGAGGGTGTGGCGGCGAGGCGGCTGAGCCTGTTCAGCGCGTGGTGGAGGTCGTCGGTGACCCGGCTCGTCGCGTCGGCCAGCGCGGCCCGGTGGTCGAGGCCGGTGGCGGTGGCGGCGTCCTGGTGGATGCGGATGGCGGTGACGCCGCCCTCGGCCCGTTCGCGGGCGTGGGTGGCCAGGTCGTTGGCGAGGCGCACGCACAGACTGGCCTGCATCGCGAGTTCGTCGAGCTGCGCCGGGACGTGCGCGGTGGAGGGATCGTCGAGCAGGATCAGGACGGTGAGGTAGTAGGCGAGTCCGCCCACGGACGCTCGCGCGCTGCCGATGTATTCGGCGTAGTCGGGGAGTTGGGCCAGGGATTCGGCCAACAGCGCTTGTTGCCAGGTGTGTTCGTGCCGCATCCCGGTCATCACCAGCTGGAAGTTGTGGGTGAGCTCCGGTCGTAGGGGTGTGAAAAAGCGGGTAGCGCGACAGCTCGGCGACGATCGTCTCCAGCAGGGGCAGGAGCGTGTCGCCCGGCCGATCGGCGGGTGGGTCCTCCCCGGCGAGTACGGCCAGGTAGCTCGCGCAGCGGTGGTCGAGTTCGGCCGTGGTCAGGCCGCCGGTGTCGAACATGTCGTCCAGGGCGTAGACCCACATCATGGCGCGCGTCATCAACGTCAGGGCCGGGACCGGGAGATGAGGGGTGGCGTGGGCCATGACGGCGGCCAGCGGTTCGATGGGTCCCTGCGGGATGTCCGGGTGCGCGGCTGCCCATGCGCGGACGGCTCGGGCGGTCTCCCTGGCCGAGTTGTCGGCGCCTGCATCGACAGCGTGCGGGGTGTGCGGGCGCGGTGGGGTGACGGGCAGCCGCTCGGTGGCCGCCAGCGCGGCGGTGATGGCGGCCTGGACGACGGCGCGCGGCGTGTAGAGGTCCTTGTCCTGCCACAGCGGCGGGTCCGCGCGGGTGGTGCCGAGGAGGAACGCGCGGGCGGATCTGAGCAGTTCGAGGTCCCTCGGGTCGGGGGATGCGTCACGGCAGCGGCTCAGTGCCAGGACGGCGTACGCGGTCTCCTCCCTGCTGCCGGCGCCCAAGCCGAAGGCACCATCGGGGTGTTGGGCGCTTCGGAGCCAGGTGAGTGCCCGTTCCACTGCGTGACGTGCCCGCGGGCCGCCGTACTCGTGCAGGGCGGGTGTGCAGCAGTGGACCGCGTAGAAGGGGGAGGAGTGCCACTTGTCGCTCCACGTGCCGTCCGGCTGCTGGGCGTCGCACAGCCACGAGACGACCTTGGCGATCGCTTCGTTCGTCCACGCGTCCGGGCCGGCGGGCTGGCGGTTGTGTCGGCGGTGCAGGCCGAGGGCCTCCAGGACGTGGGCGTTCGCCGTGGGCGACGGGGTGTCCTCGCCGACGTAGCAGGCGAAATGGGTGGGGGTTTCGAACCGGCGGAGGGGTTCGGGATCGCGGACCTCGCCCAGCAGGCCCAGCAGGTACAGCGCGGCGGCCGTGTCGTCGCTGTCCGGCGGCAGGCCGGGGGCTCCGCAGGCACCGTCCACACCGAGCAACTCGCCCACCCGGGGCCGGAGATGCTCGTGGTCGCCCACGTCGCAGCCGGACGGCAGGAGCGTCTCGAGCAACCAGAGCCGCTCGAACGGGGCAGTGGGTGTAACCGACGGTGCCAGGCCGCCGTTCGCGCGTGTGTCCTCGGCCAGCGCCCGGGCGCGCCCGG
>NZ_JBFBDY010000592.1:0-3841 GCF_040683475.1 Kitasatospora sp. NPDC093558
GCTCGCCCGCTGAGGCTGCTGCCGTGGGCGTGCGCGGCGTCCTCGACCAGCGGCACGCCGTGCCGGTCGCACAGCGCGCGCAGCTCGTCGACGGCCGGGGTGATCAGGCCGCCGATGTGGACGAGTACGACGGCCGCGGTATCCGGAGTGAGGGCCGCCGCGAGGGTCTCGGGGGAGAGCGCGAGGGTGGCCGGGTCGACGTCGGCGATCACCGGGCGGCCGCCCGCGTGCAGGACGGCGCCGGCGGTGGCGTAGAAGGTGACGGCCGGCACGACCACGTCGCGGTCCCGCACGCCGACGGTGCGCAGGATGATCTCCAGCGCCGACGTGCCGCTGGACACCGCGACGGCGTGCGAGGCGCCGTGCTCGGCCGCGAAGGCCTGCTCGAAGCGCTCGGTCCAGGGTCCGAGCGTCATCGCACCGGTGGCGAGGATCTCCGCCACCGCGTCCGCGACGGCCATGCGGTCGCTCTCGTCGAACACGATGCGGGCGGCGGGTACGCCCATGGGGCACCTCCGGCGGCGGGCTGTGGTTCAGCACCGATCGGGTGGGGGCGGTCCGGGCGTCGGAAAACGCCCGGGCCAGGCACATCACGCTACTTCGGCCGCCCGCGCCCGGCCCGTTGTCGCCGCCCGCACGGGTGACGCCCGGCCCGGCCGGTGACCGGCTCCCGCGCCGGCTGCGCCCTCCGGAGCACCCGGGACTGCTTCGGGAGGAGGTCGTGCGCTCCGCCGTCCGGGGCGGTGCCCTACTGCGTACGCAGTACGGGAAGTGTCTGCGCAGGGATGACGACGGACTACGGGCCGGCGACGAAGGATTGGTCACGCTGCGGGAGGACCGCGCCGACCGGCGCCCGGCCCGTCCGCAGCGTGTTCTGCCTCCAGGTCGAAGACCGGGATCCGACGTCGATGTCGATGACCGGGATCCGCAGTCGAAGACCGAGATCCGAAGGAGTCCGCTCTCCCGTGGCCACGTTCCTCTACCGCCTGGGCCGATGGGCCTTCGTCCGGCGCCGGCTGGTGACCCTCCTGTGGGTCGCCCTGCTGGCCGTCGGTGGGGTCCTCGCGGCCAAGGCGCCCGCCGCACCAGACGACGGCTTCGCGATGCCCGGTACGGAGGCCCAGAAGGCCTTCGACCTGATGAACGAGCGCTTCCCGGGTGGCCACGCCGACGGCGCGTCCGCCCGCGTGGTGTTCGTCGCGCCCTCCGGGCAGAAGATCACCGCCGCGCCGAACCAGCAGGCGGTCGAGAAGACGGTGGCCGAGCTCGCGCACGCCGAGGAGGTCACCGGCGCGGTCAGCCCGTTCAAGGCCGGCACGATCTCCAAGGACGGCACCACCGCGTACGCGACGGTGAACTACTCCGTCAAGGCGGGCAAGCTGTCCACCGGCGCCACCGAGGCCCTGGAGCAGGCCGCCCAGCACGGCCGGGACGCCGGGCTCAAGGTCGAGGTCGGCGGCACCGCGCTGACGGCCAAGCCCGAGGCCGGCGGCAGCAGCGAGGCCATCGGCATGGCGCTGTCCGCGGTCGTCCTGACGATCACCTTCGGCTCGCTCGTCGCGGCCGGTCTGCCGCTGCTCACCGCTGTGGTCGGCGTCGGCCTCGGCATGGCGCTGATCACCGGGCTCGGCAGCGTGCTCGGCCTGTCCAGCACCACCGGCACGCTCGCGATGATGCTCGGTCTGGCGGTCGGCATCGACTACGCGGTGTTCATCGTCTCCCGCTTCCGGGCCGAGCTCGCCGAGGGCCGGACGCCGCAGGAGGCGGCCGGCCGGGCGGTCGGCACGGCAGGCTCCGCGGTGGTCTTCGCCGGCCTCACCGTGGTGATCGCCCTCGCCGGGCTCTCCGTGGTCGGCATCCCGCTCCTCGCCAAGATGGGCATGGCCGCCGCCGGCACGGTCGTCATCGCCGTCCTGGTCGCGCTGACGCTGGTGCCCGCGCTGCTCGGCTTCATCGGCAAGCGGGTGCTGCCCCGCAAGGTCCGCAAGAACGCCGGGACCACCGGGACCACCGGGACCACCGGGAACGCCGGGGACACCGGGGACGGTTCCGCCGGCTCCGCCTCCGCGCCCGCGAAGGAGAACGGCGGCGCCCGCTGGGCCCGGTTCGTGCTGCGGCGGCCGGTCGCCGTCCTGCTGGGCGGCGTGATCGGCCTCGGCGTGCTGGCCGCGCCCGCGCTCGATCTGCGGCTCGGCCTGCCGGGCGACGAGTCCAAGCCGACCTCCACCACCCAGCGCCGCGCCTACGACCTGCTCTCCGACGGCTTCGGCCCGGGCTTCAACGGCCCGCTGACCGTCCTGGTCGACGCCAAGGGCGCGCCCGACCCGAAGGCCGCCGCGAGCGAGGTCGCCAAGACGGTCTCCGCGCTGCCCGGCGTCATCACCGTCACCCCGCCGATGTTCAACAAGGCCGGCGACACGGCCCTGCTCAACGCCATACCGGCGACGGGCCCGGCCGCCGCCGAGACCAAGGACATCGTGCACGCCATCCGCGGCCACGCGGCCGGCCTCAAGGCCGAGACCGGGGCGAGCGTCCTGGTCAGCGGCACCACGGCGATGAACATCGACGTGTCGCAGAAGCTCACCGACGCGCTCGTGCCATACCTCGCGATCGTCGTCGGCCTGGCCGTGCTCCTGCTGCTGATCGTCTTCCGCTCCGTCCTCGTCCCGCTCAAGGCCGCGCTCGGCTTCCTGCTCTCGGTGGCCGCCGCGCTCGGCGCCGTCGTCGCGGTCTTCCAGTGGGGCTGGCTCGCCGACCTGATCGGCGTCCAGCAGACCGGCCCGGTGATGAGCATGATGCCGATCTTCATGATCGGCGTGGTCTTCGGCCTCGCCATGGACTACGAGGTGTTCCTGGTCACCCGCATCCGCGAGGGCTACGTGCACGGCGAGCAGCCCGGCCAGGCGATCGTCACCGGCTTCCGGCACAACGCCCGGGTGGTCACCGCCGCCGCCTTCATCATGATCGCCGTCTTCGCGGGCTTCATCGGCATGAGCGAACCGATGATCAAGATGATGGGCCTCGGCCTCGCCGCCGCCGTCGCGTTCGACGCCTTCGTGGTCCGCATGACGATCGTCCCGGCCGTCCTCGCCCTGCTCGGCCGCCGCGCCTGGTGGCTGCCGAAGTGGCTGGACCGCCTCATACCGGACGTCGACGTCGAGGGCAGCAAGCTGCACACCGCCGCCCCCGAGCCGGCACCGGTCCGGGAGTCCGTCGGCGTCTAGCGCTGTCACCGATTCGAACGGCCGTCGGTTCCACGCTCGACGATTCCGCGGCCACCGATTCGAACGCCCACCGATTACCGTTGCAGTCGGGGGCCGCCGCCGAGCGCACCGCCGCTCGGGCCGACGGCCCCCGACCCGCGACCCGGAGAGCACCCATGACTTCCACCTGGCAGCGCCTGCGCCAGAACCACCCCCGACTGCTGGACGTCGTCGGGGGCGCCGCTCTCGTCGCCTCCACCACCTTCGGCGCCACGGTCGACCAGAGCGGCCAGTTCCACGGCCTCAACCCGCTCACCGGTGTCCTGTCCCTGGTCTCCGTCCTCGCCGTCTTCGCCCACCGCCGCCACCCGCTCGCGGTCGTCGCGGTCACGCTCGTCTGCTCGATCCTGCTCACCCCGACCACCCCCAGGCTCACCCCCGCCCTCGCCACCCCGCTGCTCTGCGCGCTCTACTTCCTCGCCGTCCGCACCGACCGCACCACCGCACTGCGCGCCTCCATCGTCACCGCCGTCGTGCTCACCGCGACCTCGCTGGCCGTCGACGCGGGCGGCCACCTCGGCGAGCGGCTCGGCGTTCTCGCCTGGGCCCTGCTGCCCGGCGCCATCTGCGACTCCATC
>NZ_JBFBDY010000593.1:0-3826 GCF_040683475.1 Kitasatospora sp. NPDC093558
AGGGCCCGTCCAACTACCTGTCCCTGCTGGTGCGCCGGGCCCGGATGGAGGGCTTCGTCGTCTTCGACTACGCGCGCCGCTACGCCGAGGCGGCGGCCGAGGTCGCCGGCTGGATCGGCGAGGGACGGATCAAGGTCAAGGAGCACGTGGTCGAGGGCGGCGTCGACGACTTCCCGCAGACGTTCCGGATGCTGTTCAGCGGCGAGAACACCGGGAAGCTGGTGCTGCGCCTGCCGTGATCATCGCGGTGAGCGCCCCACCGGACGAGTGCCGGTGCAAGGGGCGCTCGGCCGGAAATCTTGCGGTGGCGGGCCCGGGTCGGCCGGACGAAAACCACCGATTTGGTACGGACCGGTACCTCTCTGTGAGCATGGGCGGTCGCTCCACCGAGCGCAGCAGGACCAGGAAAGGCGCACCACCCCCATGCAGACCAGCCCGGCCGTGACCCGGCAGGCTCCCCGGCCGACCCCGCCCACCGAGGCGGAGCCCGCCACCCCGTCCCCCTCCCGTCCTGGCCGGCGGTTCGGGCTGCCGACCGCGACCGCGCTCGTGATGGGGAACATCATCGGCGGCGGCATCTTCATGATCCCGGCGGCCGTGGCGCCGTTCGGGACGGTCAGCCTGGTCGCGTTCGCCGTGCTGACGGTGGGCGCGATCGCGCTCGCGCTGGTCTTCGGGCAGCTGGCGCGCCGCAACCCGCGCACCGGCGGGCCCTACGTCTACGCCCGCGAGGCGTTCGGCGACTTCGCCGGGTTCATCTCGGCGTGGTCGTACTGGATCACGACGTGGGTCAGCAACGCGGCGCTCGCCGTGGCGGCGGTCGGCTACCTCGACGTGCTGGTCCCCGTCCAGCACTCCACCCTGCTCACCATCGGCGCCGCGCTGACCGTCCAGTGGCTGCCCGCGCTGGCGAACCTGGCCGGCACCCGGTACGTCGGGGCCGTCCAACTCGTCTCCACCGTCCTGAAGTTCATCCCGCTGGCGCTGGTCGCGGTGGGCCGCCTCGGCTTCTTCGACCCGAAGAACCTCGGCCCGTTCGACGCCTCCGGCCAGGGCGTGGTCGGCGGCATGACGGCCGCCGCCGCGATCCTGCTCTTCAGCTACCTGGGCGTGGAGTCGGCCGCGATGAGCGCGGGCAAGGTCCGCGACCCGGAGCGCAACGTCGGCCGGGCGAGCGTGCTCGGCACGGCCGGCGCCGCCCTGGTCTACCTGCTCGGCACGCTGGCGGTGTTCGGCACCGTCGCGCACGACCGGCTCGTGAGCTCCAGCGCGCCGTTCTCGGACGCCGTGAACGCGATGTTCGGCGGCTCGTGGGGCGGGACGGTCATCGCCGTCGCCGCGCTGATCTCGATGACGGGCGCACTCAACGGCTGGACCCTGCTCGCCGCGCAGGCGCCGTACGCGGCCGCCAAGGACGGGCTGTTCCCGGCCGCGTTCGGCAAGGAGAAGCGCGGGGTGCCGGTGCTCGGCGTCGTAGTCAGCGTCGCGCTGGCCTCGGTGCTGACGGTGCTCGACTTCGCGTCCGGCGCGAAGGGCGCGTTCGACGCGCTGGTGCTGATCACCACCTTCACCGCGACCGTCCCCTACCTGCTCTCCACCGCCGCCCAGCTGTACTGGCTGGTGCGCGGCGGACGCGAGGTGGCCACAGCCCGTCTCGTCCGCGACGCCGTGCTGGGCCTGGGTGCCTTCGGCTTCTCGCTGTGGCTCGTGGCGGGCGCCGGGTACGCGGCCGTCTACCAGGGCGTGCTGTTCCTCTTCGCGGGCATCCTGGTGTTCGTCTGGATGGCCGGGCGCCGCAAGAACTAGGGCCTGTGTGATGTTGTGATCAGTTGGGCGGTCGCAGGAGGTCGTCTATCCAGATCATTGAGGCGCGGAGGTGGAGGCCTGCGAGGTAGCTCTCGGGCTTCTTGTCGAACCGGGTGGCGATGCCCCGCCAGGCCTTCAGCCTGTTGATCAGGCGCTCGACGGTGTTCCGTTCCTTGTAGAGGTCGGTGTCGTGGTCGACGGGTCGGCCGCCCCTGCTGCCCTTCCGTTTCCGGCTGGCAGCCTGGTCCTTCTTCTCCGGGATGACGGCCTTGATGCCGCGTTTGCGCAGGTAGGCGCGGTTGGCGCGGGACGAGTAGGCCTTGTCTGCGGCGACCGCGCCGGGCCGGGTGCGGGGCCGGCCGACGGGCAGGCGCACGCGCACCTTGGCGAGGACGGGGACGAACTGCGGGCTGTCGCCGGCCTGCCCCGGGGTCAGGACGAGCGCCAGCGGACGGCACTGGCGGTCGGCGGCGAGATGGACCTTGCTGGTCAGCCCGCCCCGTGATCTGCCGAGCAGGGCCTGCTTCAGACGGAGCTGACGTCGCCGTCGGACGTATCTGCGCTCGTCCTGTCCGTTCTGTTCCGGTGGCTCGCCCCCTTTTGGCGGGCCGTATCCTGCTCGCGCGTGGCCTCCTCCAGGGCGTGCATGAGGTCCTCGTCGACGAGCATCCCGGCGGCGTCGTGGTGGGCCCGGACGGTCGTGGAGTCGACGCTGACCAGCGATAGGTCCGTCTTCCCCTCGCGGGCGGCCTCGGCGATCAGGCCTTCGAGCAGGGCACTGAACACGCCGGCGTCCCGCCAGACCCGGAACCGGCCGAAGACCGTGGACCAGGGGCCGAACTCGGCAGGCATCTCCCGCCACTGGGCGCTGGAGCGGAACCGCCAGATCACCCCCTCGAACTGGTCACGAAGCCGTTCGGGGTACGGCCCGAACCTGCCGATCGGCAGATAGGGCTCGATCAAACTCCACTGCTCGTCGGTGAGTTGCCTGCGCGTCACATCAGACAGTCCTACCGGGTTCCGCCCCGGAGCGGGGGCAGAACCCGAAGATTGATCACAACATCGCACAGGCCCTAGCCCACCCCTCAAGCCGGGAGCGCCCGGTGGTACTTGTCCGCCGCAAGTACCACCGGGCGCTTCCTCGTTCCCCCTCCTCAACCGGTGTGGAGGATCCGGAAGCGCCCCGGGTCCGCCGGGTCGCGGTCGGCGATCTGGACGGGTGGCCAGGCCCACTGCCACACGCTGACGCCCGGGGGGCGGGAGAACCGGATTCGTCCGCGGGTGCCGTCGACTGCCACGGTCGGCCAGGCTTCGGCGATGTGCGCCCGGTCCGTGCCGTGTGTCCGAAGCACGGTGGCGAGGACGGTGACGGTGTCGTAGCCCTCGAAGGCGACGAAGGAGGGGGCCTGGCCCAGTTGGTCGCGCAGGGCCGCCTCGACCCGTGCACCGAGCGGGCCAAGTCGCTCCGGCAGGTAGCGCAGGAACGGGACCGCCGTGCCGTCCTCGCCCAGCAGTGCCGCCCACTCGGCGAACTCCGGTTGCCCCGCCGGCGCACCGATCAGGACCTCCGCGAGACGTTCGTCGGCGCGGACGGCCTTGACCACCGACACGGCCGGCTCCGGGATGCCCGTCAGCAGGAGGAGCGCCATCACGCCGTGGCGGACGAGCTCCTCGCACACGGCCGCCGGGTCGAGCGCACCCGGGTCGAGCTCGATGACGGTGCCGCCCCGCGGGGCGAGGTGGTCCCGCAGGATGCGGGTCCCGGCCGCCCAGTACACGCTCGGCTGCGCCGCCACGGCGATCCGGGTGTGGCCTGCGCCGAGGAGGAAGTCCGCGTAGAGCCGCCAACTGTGTGACTGCGCAGGGCACATGCGCGCCACCCAGTCCGTCGGCTGCTCGGTGAGCTCGTCGAGCACCGCCGACGAGCAGAGGTACGGCAGGCCGAGCGCGTCGGCCCTGGCGGCGACGGCGCGGGCGACGACGCTGTGGTACTCCCCCGCCAGCGCGGCCACGCCCAGAC
>NZ_JBFBDY010000594.1:0-3821 GCF_040683475.1 Kitasatospora sp. NPDC093558
GTCGACGACGCGCTGGAGTTCGACGCGCGCCCGGCGGAAGCGCCGCTGCGTGGGCAGCGGGATCCAGCCGGGCACCGCGCCGAGCGTCACCATGTCGAACATGGCCTGGTCCTGCACGGCCTCGAACTCGTGGCCGATCGACTCGAAGGCGCCGAGGTCGGTGTCGAGCAGGGTGCGGCCGAGCACGCCGAGGGTGAGCCCGGTGAGCTCCTGGACGAGGTCGACCGGCCGGCCGCCCTCGAACGCCCGCAGGCGGGCGACGAGTTTGGCGGCCTCCTCGGCGACGGCGGCGGCCTGCCGGCTGATCCGCTTGTGCTGGAAGACCGGCTGGATCGCGCGGCGCTGCTTGCGCCACAGCTCGCCCTCGCTGGTGAGCAGTCCGTCGCCGAGGGCCCGGCGGGCCTGGATCAGCCCGATGCCCTTGTGGTAGTTGGCGGCGTTGTCGGCCAGGACGTGCTTGGCGTGGTCGGGGTGGTTGAAGAAGTAGAGGGTCTTCGGCCCGATGGAGATCCGGACCGCGTCCCCGTACTCGGTGGCGGCCGCCCGCATCAGGGCGAGGCGGTCGCCGGCGAGGCGGCGCAGCAGGGTGGGCGCCGCCCGGCGCGGAGGGCCGGGCGGCACCCGCCGGGAGCTGGTGGCGGTCACGCCGCGACCTTTCCGGCCACGGCCGTCGTGCTGGTCGCGCCCGCCCGCAGCCGGGTGGCCTGCGCCTCCTCCTGCCCGCGGTCGCGGAAGTGCACGTACCAGAGGTACAGGCCGCGGATCAGGCAGGTGAGGGCGGTGGCGAAGAAGATGCCGTACGCGATGTGGGCGATCATGAACAGGGCGTACAGGAAGGCGACTCCGGCGCCGAAGGCCATCTGGTTGGCGGGCTTGGACGGCGTCGTGCCGGGGTCGGTGATCATGTAGTTGGTGAAGAGGACGAACGCGACGCCCGTCATCATCGCGAGCGCGCCCTGGATCGACGTCCCGAAGACGAGCCCGCGCAGCACCGCCTGGAGGGCGAACGCCGAGAGCCACCCGAGGATGAGCCACATCCGGCCGGTGAGCTTGGCGTTGAGGATGGTGCCGGACATCAGGATGCCGAGCACGATGAGCCAGCCGAACGGGGTGTTGACGTGCTCGGTGAAGTGGTACGGCGGCGCGATGCTGGCCCACGGGAAGAGCACGAGGATCGCGGCGATGCCGAAGTTCGACGGGTTCATGTAGTGCCGCAGCCGGCCGCGCACCGGCACCCGCAGCACCCACTTGGCGCTGACCGCGAAGACGACGCCGAACATCATCACGAAGACCCGGTCGTTGACGTAGGTCAGCATGTTGAGCGCCAGGCCGGTGATGTGCGAGGGGTAGAGGAACTCCAGCACGCCGGGCAGGCCGTTGCCGAGGAAGCGCGGGCGCCGGCCCTCGACCTTGGCGCCGACGAGCTCCAGGGCGATCTCGGTGGTGTAGGCGGTGGCGAGCGCGATCAGCGGCCAGGTCCAGGGCTGTTCGAAGCCGAGCACGGTGTAGCCGAGGATGTTGAAGACGGTGATCGAGATCGCGAAGCGGCGCAGCGCGATGACGACCTTCGGTTCGTGCCGGGAGGCGGTGGCCTCGGGGGCCACGGGCGTGGTGGTGGGGGCCTTGTCTGCCATGTCCGTCACTTCTCCTTGGCCTGGCTGCCGAGTTGGAGCCAGTGCGACCCCGGGGTGAGCGTCACGGTCTGCTCGTGCACCTGGCCGTCGCGGGCGCGCCACTGGAGCTTGACCGGCAGCGGGCCGGTGACGCCCTTGCCGAGGCCGAGGTGCACGTCGTGGCTGCGCTTGCCGGAGTGGCCGCTGCCGCCGTCGACGCGGTCGATGTGCTTGCGCCCGTCCGGTGTGGTGACCTCGACCTCGGCGCCGATCACCGGGGAGCCGGGGGCGGGCATCGGCCCTGCGGCGTCGGGGGTGTCGTGGGTGAGCCGCAGGTCGAGGTAGGAGCCGGTGTCGGGGCTGTCGTTGCGGTAGAAGACCGGGGCGTCCCACTGGCGGGCGACCGCGAAGTCGAGCTTGCCGTTGCCGTAGGCGTCGCCGGTGGCGATGCCGCGGGTGGGCACGGGCACGGCGAGGCCGAGGCGGCCGGCGAGGTTGCTGTAGTGGCCGTCGTCGCCCTTGACGAAGAAGCGCAGGGTCTGGTCGCCGCCGATGTCGTCACCGGCCTTGACGTTGGGCCACCACCACGGGTTGTCGAGCAGGGCGTCGTTGGCGGTGGCGAGCTCCTGGAGCTGCGGCCAGCGGTTGGTCTCGCCCTTGACGAAGCCGGTGGCCTGGACGATGGCGAGCCGGCCGCTGTTGTCGAAGTCGCCCATCTTGACGTCCCAGCCCCAGCCGGACCACGCGGTGCCGTCCTCGGCGCTGCGGTCGACGAACGGCGCGGTGCCGTTGGAGAGCTGGGCGCGCAGGTCGGACTTGTCGCGCGCGGTGTTCATGAACTGGAAGTTGCTCTCCTCGATGCCGAAGGAGGTGGTGATGTTGCTGACGAACAGGTCGTAGAGGCCCTTGCCGTCGAGGTCGCCGAAGTCGACGCCCATGCCCTTGAAGGAGTCGTTGCCGAGGATCTTCGACTTGGGCGTGGAGCCGTCGCGCGGGCCGGTCACGATCTGGAACTTCGGGTGGCCCGGGGTGGAGACGTTGTAGAGCATCCGGTCGTTGCCGAAGTCGTTGGCGACGTAGAGGTCGGGCAGCTGGCGGCCGTCCAGGTCGATCGAGCTGGAGGCGAGCGACCAGCCGTGCTTGGCCTCCTCGGGGAAGGCGTCGTCGGAGCACTCGAACTTCGCGGAGAGCTTCTCGGCCGCGTTGCCGCCGGTCCAGCGGCAGATGTACTTGCCGCCGCTGTTCTCGGCGTGCGACATCGAGTGGTTCATGACCACGCCGCCGCTGACCCGGTCGTCGAGGACGGGCCCGTCGGGGAAGTAGTTGCCGATGAAGATGTCGTGGTGGCCGTCGCCGTCGAAGTCGGCGATGCTCGCGGTGTTGGTGTTCCACTGCGCGCCGGTGTACTTGCCGTCGGTCGCGTTGGGGCCGGGCACCAGCTCGACCGGCTCGAAGGCGTGTGCGTCGAGGGTGGTGGCGTCCGGCTTGGCGAGGAACAGGATCGGGGTGCGGCCCCAGTAGTAGACCAGCAGGTCGGTGTGGCCGTCCTCGTTGAAGTCGCCCGCCACGCAGCCCATCGGCGCGATGTAGTCGTTCATCGGCAGCGGGGCGGGGTCGAGCGCGAACGGCGCGTAGTGCGGGCCGTCGGAGCCCGGCACGGGCGTGATGTCGACCTGGTCGGTGCGGGTGTCGACCAGGCACAGGTCGCCGGACTTGCCGGTGCCGCGCAGGTCCGTCATGGTGATGGCCGCGCCGACCGAGGAGATCCAGGCGCGGATGTGCTCGTAGTCCTTGTTGACGGTGCGGATCGTCTGCTGCTTCGCCGCCGGCGGCAGCTCGATCGGCAGCGGCGTGAAGTGGAAGTGGCTCGCCATCGCGTCCTGCTCGGCGGCGGACGTCGTCGGGGGCAGCACCAGGAAGTAGCCGGCCACGATCGCCAGCACGGCGATGATGCCGGGCAGTTGCAGGCGGACCCGGCCAAGGAGGGTGGGCACCGGTCAGTTCCTTCCCGTGGTGGCGAACGTGTCGGCGATGGCCTGGCGCCAGGTCTCGTAGGACGGCACCGGGCCGTTCGAACGACCGGTGGGGCGCAGGTCCTGGGTGACCTTGGCGGCCGCGGCGGCGGTGGTGCCGCAGAGCACCTCGGCGGCGAGCTCGGTGTGCTCGCCGAGCAGCCCGGCGTGGATGCGGGCCTCACACGCGAACGCG
>NZ_JBFBDY010000595.1:0-3808 GCF_040683475.1 Kitasatospora sp. NPDC093558
CGAAGCCGTCAGCATCGCCCCGCACTACCGCACCGTTCCCATCAACCAACCGACCAAGGCTCCACGAGGCTCAAAACCTTAAGTCACTGGTATTGCTGCTAGACCCGTACTTCGCGGGTGACCGTTTCAGATCTGTGGCCAGCGGGTTTGTCCGATGTCGGTGTCGAGTAGGTCGAGGAGGTGGAGTTGGACGCCACGGTTGATCTGGACTGTTGGCGGGTCGGTGACGTTGCCGATCCGCAGGGTGAGTTCGCCGAGGTGGTAGAGGATCATTCGGCCGGTGGGGCGGACGCGGCGGTTGTCCGGGTAGAGGCCGGCCATCGTCTCTTCGGGGCCCAGGGCGCGTCTGACCTGCCGCTCGATCAGGCAGAAGACCAGCAGGGCCAGGCAGGTCACCTGGATCAGCGCGGCGACGCGCCGGTTGTGCTGCACGAAGACCGGGGCGACGGCGAAGCGGCCGGCCGCTTCCTCGGCTCCAGGGCGGAGCCAAGGAGGCGGGCCGTTCGAGGGTCAGGCGGTCACTGGGCTGTACTCGTCGTGGCGGCGCAGCCAGTGGGTCTCCTCGCCTTCCTCGTGTCGGCCCATCGGCGTCCGGTCGAGGAGGCCGTAGTAGGCCATGGCAGGCTCAAGGCCGCGCGCAGTGGTGACGTACGTCCGGTAGACGGTGCCGTTCGAGAGCGCGTAGGCGCTCAGCCCGGGCCCCTCGGTGACGTACCCGGGCACGTCGGTGCCGCAGGCCTCTGCCATCTGCCGGACGGTCGGCGGGATGTCACTCGCGAGGAACGGCCCCAGCTCCTCTTCGGTGTACTGGAAGCCGAGGTCGCGGTGGAAGTCGCTGCCGACGGTGGAGACCCAGTCGAAGCTCCAGCCCATCCGCTCCCGGTAGGCGAGGAGCTTGTCGATCGGCGCCCGCGAGGAGCAGATCAGTGTCACGTCGCGGGCTTTCAGGTGGACCGCGTTGGGGTCGAGGGTGTCCGCGATCGAGGAGCAGACCGGGCATCCGGCCTCGTACGGCGGGCCGAACATGAAGTGGTAGACAAGCAGCTGCGAGCGCCCGCCGAGGAGGTCCGCGAGCGACTTGGTCCCGCCCTCGGTCTCGAAGCTGTAGTCCTTCTCGACCGGCACCCAGGGAAGCTCCCGCCGCTTCCGCGCGAGCTCGTCACTTCGTCGGGTGAGCTTCTTCTCCTCTGCAAGCAGCTCCTCTCGGGCTGCGTTGAACTCCTCCTGCGTGCCGATCCTGTGCTCGGGCATGGCCTTTCCCTCCTGTAGGGGAGCAGAACACCGCATCGCGGCGTGCGGTCACCCGCGGTGGCAGTCGGCAGTGCCTGCCACCGGCTACCCGTCCGGCCATACATCCACCGTACGCGCGCAGAGGCGGGCCCTCGAGGCGGCCTCATCCCACCATGGCGGCTCGTACGATCAGAATGACCGCGACGATCATGTAGGCCAGGGATCCCACCGAGCCGCCGACGACGTTCATGCGCTCGATCCTCACGGCCTCCTTGCCGGCCGTGGTCCACCGCCACAGCACGGCGGTCAGGGCGAACGCCACCATGACCCAGGCGAGCGTGAGGATGTGCAGCTCATCGACCATCGTCAGGCGGCGTCCCGGTGCGGTGATGTCCGCGCGGTCCATGTTGACCAGGACGGCGAATAGCGTGGCGCCCAGGGTGGCGAACCGGGCGCCGAAGCGTTCCGCGCCGGTGGAACCGATCGCGAAGGTCAGCGAGATCACGAAGAAGATCAGGAACAGCGGGGCGACAACCTTGAGGAAGTTGATCGGGTCCGCGCGGACCAGACCGATGTCCAATCGCATCCGGCTGTACTGGCTTGGCGCCTTCGGAGCGAGGGTGGGGTCGCCGAAGTTGGTGGTGTAGTCCTGGACGTAGCTGGTCACTTTGAAGTCGTCGATCCGCCAACCGCTCACGTCGATGCCCTGAGCCATGGACGATGCCACGGTGTCAGGGGTGAACAGGAAATGCCGCGCATCCTGCGGAGCGGTCATCAGCATGACCAGGTGCTGGTGGTCGAACGGGTAGTTCGTCTCGTCGAAGCTCTGCCGGAAGGTGCCCTCGATGAGCTGGATGTGGTATGAGAGCCCTGCCGCCATGGTCACCTGCGAACTGCTGATCCGCGGGCTGTCGCTGTTCGGGAAGGACGCCAAGGGGAGCGGGTCCAGGTCCTTGGTGGGGCAGAGTGACCAGACCCAGACCCGCGCCGAAAAGGCGCTGGAGGCTGGAAGGACGTCATAGACATCACTGAGATAGGCGCCGACCCGGCAGGTTGACACCGAATCCTCCGCCGTACCGGGGGCGATCGGCGGCGGTGGCGCGGTCTGCGTCACAGCGCTCCGGCTGGTGCCGCGCATGGCCGCGGCCCATGGCAGAAGTTGTGCGAGCACGAGCACGCACGCGCAGGCAACCAGGATGGCGATCAACTGTTTCCGCATGCGTCGACCATTACCGCACAGCAGCTGAAGGACCGTGACAGGCCACACGGGATGACCACGATCGAGTGCTGCGGTGTTCGGCCGAAGGTCTGGCGCTCGGGCGGTCGGCGGAATGCCGGGTAACAGCGGTGAGGCTACTCGGCGATTCCTCGGGTGAGCAACACGACGGTGACGAAGGCGCGGTAGAGGCGGATGGGGTCGTCATCGGTGATGTACACGGTGAGTTCGTCGTCGCGGATCACGCCGGTGACCCAGGTCGCCGTCTCGGCGAGGGCGGCGTTGCGGAAGCGGACGGTCAGAGTGGCGGTCGAGGTGATCACGGGCGGTGCGGGAACCCGAACGCGAAGATGGCCGAAATGAGGATGAGTTGGGCTTCGTTCTCGATCATCTCCCGCATCAGCGCCGCGGCCTCGGCGACGCCGATGGCGGCGGCCACCGTCGTGTTCTTGGTCAGGGCGATCAGGACGTTCGCCAGCGGGCCCACCACGGAACGGAAGGCCTGCGGAAGGACGATGAGCGTCAGCACCTGGGGGAAGGTCAGGCCGAGGGCGCGCGCTGCCTCCGTCGTAGAAGGTGCCTTGACGGGCGGTGGAAGGTGGCGGGCGCCCGGTGATCGTGCGCCCGCCGCCCGGGGCGTCAGTCCGTCGCTGCGACGCGGCGGCGGCGCAGGCGGAGGCCGACGGCGCCGCCGGCCAGCACCGCGGCTCCGACCACGGGCAACTGCCACGAGCTCGGCGACGATGGTTCGGCTGAGGCCGACGACACGGGCGGTGTCTGGGCCGTGGGTTGCGCCTCGGCCGCGGACCCCGTGCCGTCGAACAGGCCGAACCCGCCGGCGAGCCCGTTGCGGTCGTAACCGGATCCCGGGAGCTTGTCCGCGTACCGGCCGGTCACCATCTTCTGGTAGGCGGCCAGCGGGAGGCTCTGCTTGCCGCCGAGTCCCGTGGTGGCCTCGGGGTTGAGCGGTTCGACGTCGCCGTTCGCGGTGAGCCGGTACCACGCGTGGATCTGCGGCTCGGTGAAGGTGCGGGTGGCGGCGGTGGCGTGTTCGGCGAGCTTGAGCTCGGCGTCGCCGTCCCGGATGCCGGCCAGCCGCCAGCCGCCGCCCTTGCCCGGCGGGGCGAGCAGGACGGCCGCCTGGTGGCCGTCGGCCGCGCTCACCCGCGAGGCGAGGTAGGACAGCCTGAGCGCGTCCTGCGGAGTCGGCTGGGCCTTCCCCGTGACGAAGTCCACCGACAGCTCGTACAGCGGGACCGGGTCCTTGAGCTCGAACGACGGCGGCGCCGCGACCGCGTTCGGGGTGTTCGGCCGGCCGCCCGCGCTGCCGCCGTCGGCGCCGGTCCCGGGGCCGGTTCCGGT
>NZ_JBFBDY010000596.1:0-3796 GCF_040683475.1 Kitasatospora sp. NPDC093558
GGGCGTCGTCGGCGCGCGGGGCGCCGCGGTACTCGACGGCCACCGCGAGGTCCGCCCGCCCGTCGAGGACCATCGGGAGGCTCGCGTCGCCCTCGGCGTCCAGGACCTTGAGCCGCACGCCGGGGGCGCGCTCGGCGAGCAGGCCGATGGCAGGGGCGAGGACGAGCGCGATGCCGGTCGCGAAGGAGGCGACGGTGACCTCGCCGGCAGCGCCCGCGCTGTACGCGGCGAGGTCGGCCTCGGCGCGTTCGAGCTGGGCGAGCACGGCGTCGGCGTGGCCGAGCAGGATCTCCCCGGCGGCGGTGAGGCGCACGCCCCGGCCCTCGCGGGCGAGCAGGTGGTGGCCGGTCTCCTGTTCCAGGGCGGCCAGCTGCTGGGAGACCGCGGAGGGGGTCAGGTAGAGGGCCGCCGCCGCCGCGGTCACGGTGCGGTGGTCCGCCACGGCCCGCAGGGTCCGCAGCCGTCGTGCGTCGATCACACCCCAATTCTGCCAGCGCGGCGGGGCGGTCCCGGCCGGGCCGGCCGGGCGCTCGCCGTCGAACGGACGGATTCCGTTATGCGGCAAGGATGTTGGCAATTTTTGCGCCAATCTTCACGCTCGGACGTTGACCTTCCGCCTGAGGCCCGCTTGGCTCGTCAGCGGCCGGCCGTGGGGGTGCACAGGAACGGCCGGCTTCGTGAGCAGGGGAGGGAATCCGCATGACCACGAACCGTTGGCTCCTGCGCGGCGGCGCCGTGCTGGCCGCGGCGGTGCTCGCCGCCGTCGCCGCACCGGCCGAGGCCGGGCCGGCCGCTGCGCGCACCAAGGGCGGCACCAAGGGCGACACCGCCCGGGTGAGCGTCGGCCTCGACGGCGCCCAGCCGAACGGCGACTCGACCGCGCTCGGGCTGAGCGCGAACGGCCGCTACGCGCTCTTCTCGTCCAAGGCGAGCAACCTCGTGCCGGACGACACCAACAACGCGTCCGACGTCTTCCTGCGCGACCTGCGCAGCGGGGACATCGAGCGGGTGAGCGTCGCCGACGACGGCTCCGAGCTGAACGGGCCGACCACCCAGGCGTCGCTCAGCGCCAACGGCCGGTACGTCGTCTTCAGCTCCAGCGCGACCAACGCGGTGCCCGGACAGGCGACCAACAACGCCGAGAACGTCTACGTCCACGACCTCTGGGCCGGCAGCACCGAGCTGATCACGGCCGGCGACCCGCACCCCGCCCAGGACCAGACCGGACGCGGCTCCTACGACCCGGTGATCAGCGCGGACGGCCGCTACGTCGCGTTCGCGTCCTCCCGCAGCGACCTGGTGCCCGGCGCCAAGCGCGGCAAGCAGCACGTCTTCGTCACCGACCGCTGGGCCGGCACCACCAAGCAGCTCGACGTCGGGCCGGACGGCAGCACCGGCTCCAACAACGCCTTCCGGCCGTCGATCAGCGCGGACGGCGACGTCATCGGCTTCACCTCGGCGGCGGGCAACCTGTTGCCGGCCGCCGCCCCGGCAGGTACGGCGGAGCTCGCCGCCGGGCTCCGTTGGTACTCCTTCTACGTCTACGACCAGCGCACCGGCAGCCTCACCGGCGGCAGCCTGGACACCGCCGGCACGCTCCAGCCCACCGGCAACGACGGCGTGATCAGCGCCGACGGCCGGTACGCCGTCTACTCCCTCCCGGAGCCGGGCGGCCTGCCGCCGCACGCGGGCGTCCACCTGGACGTCTACCTGCGCGACCTGCGGGAGGGCACGGTGACGAAGGTCAGCGCGCCGCTCCCGGGCACTACCACGCGCGGGTCCTCGCAGGAACCGGCCATCTCGGCGGACGACCGCTACGTCGTGTTCAGCTCGGACGCGGACAACCTCGTCCCGGACCTGACCACCAACAACGGCAACGTCCTGCGCCGCGACCTGCGGACCGGACGCACCGAAGTCGTCAGCGTCGCCGAGGACGGCTCGGTGAGCCAGGGTGGCTCGTCCTACGGGCCGTTCGTCGACGCCAAGGGCGACAAGGTGCTCTTCAGCGCCTTCGACGGCACGCTCGTCCCGGGTGACACCGACAACGCGTCGGACGTGTTCCTGCGCCGCCTCTGAGCCCGGCCACGCCGGTCGTCAACCCCCTCGGCTTGCCAAGGGGGTTGACGACCATGTCGAGTCAACTCGACGACGATGTACGATTGTTGGCTTATTTTCCCGCCCCACGTGATCTCAGCCGTTGACCCGCGGCCCCGCGCGACGGAAGGCTCGCTGCCGTCCGCCCGCCGCCAGGGGAGGAAGGCGGCCGGGCCACTCACCAGGGGGAGACATGACAGTCACGACCCGTACCCTTGCCCGCACTCGCCACCGCCGGCTCGCCCGGGCCGGCCTCGCGCTCGCCTCGGCCGTCGTCCTGGCCGCCACGGCCGCGCCCGCCGGGGCCGCGCCGGCCTGGGAGCCGACGACGCAGGTCGACATCGCTCCGGACGGCGCCCGGCCGGACGCCCCGTCGTGGGACATCAAGATCAGCGCCGACGGCCGCACCGCCGTCTTCTCCTCGGGGGCGCGCAACCTCGTGCCCGAGCACCCCAAGGGCGGGCGCCACATCTACGTCCGCGACCTGCGCGGCGGCCGCACCGAGCTGGTCAGCCTCGCCGACGACGGCACCCCGCTGGACGGATTCACCGAGTTCCCGACGATCAGCGCCGACGGCCGCTACGTCGCCTTCTCCACCGACGCCAAGAACGTGCTGCCCGGCCGGACGCCCGAGGGCCTCACCAACGTCTACGTCCGCGACCGCTGGACCGGCCGCACCGAGCTGATCTCCGCCGGCACCGGAGCCACGGACCAGAGCCGGTTCGGCGCCGGCACCCCTGCCATCAGCCAGAACGGCCGCTACGTGGTCTACACCTCCAACCGGACCGACATCGTCACCGAGGAATCCGACGGCTCGGACGCCGCTGCCGCCAACCCGAGCTGCTGCCCACCCGGCACGTACAACATCTACGTCGCCGACCGCTGGGAAGGCACCACCCGCCTGGTCACCGTCGGGGCGGACGGCAAGCCGGCGAACTCCCACTCCGTCGACCCGGTGATCAGCGCCGACGGCCGGACCATCGGCTTCAGCTCCTACGCGAGCAACCTCCTGCCGGCCGAGACCGCCGGGACCGCCGCCACCGAGGCCCCCGCGGCCCAACCCGCCCTCGACCGGGCGAAGTTCATCCCCTTCTACACCTACGACCTGGACGAGGGCACGATCTCCGCCGGGAGCACCGACACCACCGGGAAGCCGATCTCGGCCGACTTCGACGCGACGATCAGCCCCGACGGGCGCTACGCCGTCTACACCGTCCCCGAGGCACCCGGAGCGGACGGGCACCACGGCTACCACACCGAGGTCTACGTCCGCGATCTGCGCGAGGGCACCGTGCGGAAGGCCAGCGTCGCGCTGCCCGGCACCACGACCACCGGCCGCTCGTCCCACGGCACGATCACGGCCGACGACCGCTGGGTCTACTTCGAGTCCAACGCGGGCAATCTCGTCCCCGGCCCGCAGAAGGCCACCGACGACATCTTCCGGTACGACCTGCGGACCGGCCGCACCGAGCGGGTGAGCACGGCCCCGGACGGCTCACTGGGCAACGGCTATTCGAGCACCCCGTCCGTCGACGCCCACGGGCGCACCGTGGTCTTCGCCTCCACCAGCGGGAACCTCGTCCCCGGGCGGAACGACCCTGCGGACCTGTACTTCCACCTCTACGCCCGCGAGCTCGGGCGCTGAGGCCGATGCACTGAAACCGCGAACGGGAGGGGGAAGTCGCGGGGGGTCGACTTCCCC
>NZ_JBFBDY010000597.1:0-3792 GCF_040683475.1 Kitasatospora sp. NPDC093558
GCCGTTCCAGGCCGGCAACTACGGCGCCGCCTTCTCCGGCACGCGCTTCGTGCCGTACATCCTGGCCACCGCGATCGGCGTCGTCCCGACGACCGCCGTGTACGTGACGGCGGCGGCCAGTGCGCGCGAGCCCGGTTCGGCGTCCTTCCTGTTCTCGGCGGGCGTGATCGGGGTGTTCGGACTGGTGACGCTGGTCTCGCTCTGGCGGGCCGCCCTCGCCCGCCGCCGCGCCACCGCCTGAGCCGCCATCGCCTGAGCTGTACACGCGGTTATTCGCTCGCGGTCCGCCCCCGTCCGGCGCCACCATGGCGGCCATGACCAACCTCACCCCGCGGGTCGACCCGCCCATGTCCGCCGACGAGACCACCATGCTGACGGCGTGGCTCGACTTCCACCGCAGCACCCTCGCCCTCAAGTGCGAGGGCCTCACCGACGACCAACTGCGCACGCGTTCCGTCCCGCCGTCCAGTCTCTCCCTGCTCGGCCTCGTGCGGCACATGGCCGAGGTGGAGCAGTACTGGTTCCAGGGCGTCCTGCTCGGCGCGGACGTCTCCACCGGCCACTACTGGACCCCGGAGAACGAGGACGGCGACTTCGACGACATCGCCACCGCGGACGTCGCCGCCGACTTCGCCACCTGGCACGCCGAGGTCGACGCCGCCCGGCGCGCGAGCGCCGGCCTCCCGCTCGACACGGTCGGCAAACGGCAGCGCCGCGGCGGGGACGTGACGCTCCGCTGGATCCTCGTCCACATGATCGAGGAGTACGCGCGGCACAACGGTCACGCGGATTTTCTGCGCGAACAGCTGGACGGGCGGACTGGCGAGTGAAATCGTTTCCGCATTGTTGACAGAAGGTCAATTACGCGGTGACCGCGACCGATAAGGTCTACGCGCGCAACCGTACGCAATCCCCCCGCGTCGATGATGTTGCCCGGGTTCGCCCGGGTTTCCGGCGCGGCACGACTCGTTCGGGGGGCGCGAGCGGGCACGGGACCGGTGAACAGTGCGATACTCGGACAGTTCCGACGAGTGGATGACGTGTCAAAAAGGGCACGCGCACCCGGGGGACGCGGCCGGGACGAGGCAGGGAGGCGCGGCATGGGAGCACTTCGCGACGAGCACCACAACGGGTGGCTGATGCCCTCGGGCAACTACCCCGCCGCCGTGTACGACGACGAGTGGAGCGAACGGGACACCGTACCGGCGATGCCGTCACCGGCCAAGATCGTCTCACTGCGGCCGACCGGCTTCGAGGCCGCCCGCACCGTCGGCGAGCACATCCGGGCCAGCACGCCGGTGGTCATGGACCTCACCGAGATGTCGGAGGCCGAGGCCAAGCGGATGGTCGACTTCGCCTCCGGGCTGATCTTCGGCACCCAGGGCGGCATCGAGCGGATCGCCCGCCGGGTCTTCCTGCTGACCCCGGCCGAGGTCGAGGTCATGGTGATCGACCGCCCGCTCGACGACACCGGGTTCTACAACCAGAGCTGAGACGACCAGAGCTGAGACGTCCAGAGCTCAGACCGCCCGGCCCGACACACCGGATCCCGGCAGCCCCGACCGGGGACGGCAACCGCCGTCCCCGGTTTTTTGCTGTCCCGCCGCCGGAGACCGCATACCCCAGCTGAGGCACCGGATCCCATTTTGAGACATCCATGTCTCACATGAGCTAAGCTCGAAGCATGGCCACCGATCGCGACACCGTCCTCGAAGCCGCCGTCAGCGTGCTCTCCCGACGCCCGACCGCCCACCTGGACGAGATCGCGCGCGCCGCCGCCATCAGCCGCGCCACGCTGCACCGGCTGTTCCCCGGCCGCGAGGCGCTGATCCGCGAGGTCGGCCTGCTCGGCCTGCAGCGGTTCGCCGCCGCGCTGGACACCGCCACCGCCGGGGAGGGCGACGCCGAGGCCGCGGTGCGCCGCCTGGTCGAGGCCGCCGTGCCCGACGCCATGCTGTGCGCGTTCCTCGCCGGCGAGAACCAGCTCTACGACGACGAGAACATCAACGCGCTCTGGGAGAGCCAGATCGAGCGGCTGCACCGGCTGTTCCTGCTCGGCCAGCAGCAGGGCGTCTTCCGCATCGAACTGTCGGCCGCCTGGCTCAGCGAGGCGTTCTTCGACCTCGTCGCCGGCGTCGGCTGGGCCATCCAGGACGGCCGGCTCGCCCCGCGCGACGCCGCGTTCTCGATCACCGAGCTCTTCCTCGGCGGCGCCCTGCGCAGATCCCCCTCCCCCACTCCTCCTTCGGCCCGCACAACGGAAACCGATAACTCATGAGCAGTACCCTCCTGGCCACCCCGAGCCGCCGCTGGACCGGCCTCGCCGTCCTCGTCCTCGCCGTCACCCTGGTCGCCGTCGACGCGACCGTCCTCTCCCTCGCCATCCCCTCCATCAGCGAGACGCTGCGCCCCAGCGGCACCCAGCTGCTCTGGATCGGCGACGCCTACTCCTTCGTCCTCGCCGGCCTGCTGGTCAGCATGGGCGCGCTGAGCGACCGGATCGGCCGCAAGAAGCTGCTGCTGGCCGGTTCCACCGCGTTCGGCGCCGCCTCGCTGCTCGCCGCCTACGCGCCCGGGCCCGGCTGGCTGATCCTGGCCCGCGTGCTGCTCGGCGTCGCCGGGGCGACGATCATGCCGTCCACCCTCTCGCTGATCCGCAGCCTCTTCCCGGACGACCGGGAGCGGGCCACCGCGATCGGCATCTGGGGCGCCGCCGCGGCCGCGGGCGCCGCGCTCGGACCGGTGGTCGGCGGCGCGCTGCTGGAGCACTTCTGGTGGGGCTCGGTGTTCCTGCTCAACATCCCCGTGCTGCTCCTGCTGCTGGTCTTCGGCGCCTGGCTGCTGCCCGAGTCCAGGGACCCGAAGCCGGGCCGCTGGGACGTGCTGAGCGTCGTCCTGTCGCTGGCCGGTGTGATCGGCGTCGTCTACGCGGTCAAGGAGGCCGCCGCGAACGGTCTGGCGCGGTGGGACGTGCCGCTCGCCGGTCTCGTGGGCGCCGTCGCGCTGACCGTCTTCGTCCGCCGCCAGCTGCGGCTGGACACCCCGCTGCTGGACGTCCGGCTGTTCCGCGACCGCCGGTTCACCGCCGCCGTGCTGGCCTCGCTGATCTCGCTGATCGGCCTGTCCGGCGTGGTCTTCGTGACCTCGCAGTACCTCCAGCTGGTCCGCGGCTACGAGCCGCTGCAGGCGGGCCTCGCCGAGCTGCCGGCCTTCGCCGGCTCGGTGGCCGGCGGCCTGCTGACCGCCCGGCTGGTCCGGCGCACCGGCGCCCGGGCGGCGCTGACCTTCTGCCTGCTGGCGATGGGCTTCGGCGTCGGCGTGCTCGGCTGGCTCCAGCAGGACACCACGTACCTGGTGCTGGCCGCGTCGTTCCTGCTGGTCGGGACGGCCGAAGGCGTGGTCTACACGCTCGGCGCCGACCTCGTGCTGACCGCCGCGCCGGCCGACAAGGCCGGGGCCGCCTCCGCGGTGTCGGAGACGGCGTACGAGCTGGGCACCGCGCTCGGCATCGCGCTGGTCGGCTCGGTGGTCGGCTCGCTCTACGCGAGCGGGCTG
This sequence comes from Kitasatospora sp. NPDC093558, assembly GCF_040683475.1. Taxonomy (NCBI): domain Bacteria; kingdom Bacillati; phylum Actinomycetota; class Actinomycetes; order Kitasatosporales; family Streptomycetaceae; genus Kitasatospora; species Kitasatospora sp. NPDC093558. The sequence continues at coordinate 3,556 of NZ_JBFBDY010000597.1, forward strand.
TCCGTCCCCCAGGATGCGGGGCAGGCCGCCGCCGCCCGGGCGGGCGAGTCGCTCGGCGGCGCCGTCGAGGCGGCCCACGCGCTGCCGCAGGCGGTCGGCGAGCCGCTGCTGGCGAGCGCGAAGCACGCGTTCGTCCACGGCATGAACGTCGCCGGCATCGCCTCGGCCGTGCTGCTGATCGGCGCCGCGGCGATGGCCTGGCGCCTGCTGCGCGGCCTCGCCGCCCCCGCCGCCAAG
>NZ_JBFBDY010000598.1:0-3791 GCF_040683475.1 Kitasatospora sp. NPDC093558
CCCGGCGCCCGCGGCCCGCGATCATTACTCAGAGTTGCCAAAGGGCGCGGGCTTCCGGTATTCGTATGCGGCCATCCTCAATGTCCCCTTAAGGATTGACATGTCCATACCCCCCAATGAGGCCCCCCAGCAGCCCTACGGCGCGCCGCAGCAGCCGTACGGCTACCCGGCCCCGGTCCAGCCGACCGGCTCGAACGGCTTCGCGATCGCCGGTCTGATCCTGGCCTTCCTCGCCGCGCCGCTCGGCCTCGTCTTCAGCATCATCGGCCTGGTCAAGTCGAAGAGCGCCGGCAAGGGCAAGGTGCCCGCGATCATCGGCCTCATCGTCTCGGTGCTCTCGATGGCGGTGGGCATCGCGCTCTTCGCGATGATCGGTTCGAAGGTGGTCAAGGCCATCGACCCCGGGTGCACCAGCGCCACCAGCACGGTGACCACCTACTCGGACAAGATCTCCGCCGACGCGAGCAACCCGGACGCGCTGAAGGCCGACCTCAAGAACGCGACCGACCAGCTGAACGCCGCCGCGGCCAAGGCCGGCAACGCCGACGCCAAGAACGCGATCAGCGCGCTGGCCGGCGACTACCAGCAGCTGTACACCGCGGTCAGCACCGGCACCGCGCCGAGCGCCAACCTGCAGTCCAAGATCGACACCGACGCCAACAAGCTCGACACCGCCTGCGGCCACATCGGCAGCTGATTCCTGGAGTCCGCTGCGCCGGCAGCGTGGCCGGCATACGTTCCCCTCTCGGGGAGCGTATGCCGGGTCCGCCTCGGCGCCGGATCGGCCGACGAACTGCTCTGCATGCTGGATGTGTCGCCGGCCCTCCAGACCGAGCCCGGCCTTGACCCGGTCCATGAACGGACCTCGCCGGCCCGGCCGAATCGGTGCTGGGCAACGCCTTCGCGGAGGTGGGGCCGCTTCGGGTCCGTCTGGTTCCTGTTCGTCAGGATGCGTATTGGCAATCCGATAATATGCGTCGTTAGTTTTCGATCACCCCGGACCGGTCCGGCAACCGATCGGTCCGGGTCCGACGGGGGAACGAAGCATGGCGGGTCCTGACGCGGGCTTGGAGTTCAAGGTCAAGCCGGCCGAACTGGACGGCTGCGGGCAGAGCGCACAGCACATAGGCGGCCTCATACCGGGCGAGACATCGAAGATCACCGGTCCGTGCAGCCAGGCCGCCGGAGGGCTCAAGGGCTGGCTCACCGCCGGCGCCATCCAGAACTGCGGCGCCAACTGGAAGACCCTGCTGGACAAACTCGGCACCGACATGGGCGACGTCGGCACCAGGCTCGCCACCTCGGCCGCCTTCTACCGCCAGGCCGAGCAGAACGTCCACAACAGCATGCGGAACCCGGCCGCGCCCGCGCCGAACGAGCCGGACCCCTTCGACACCACGTTCGTCCCGGGCCCGGTGAAGCCGCGCAGCGCGAAGGCGGCCGAGTAACCGATGGACATCAAGACCCTCCACGACGCGGACGTCATCGGCATCACGACCGCGAAGACCGCCTTCGACACCCTGGCCACCGCCTTCGGCCAGCACGTCGAGAACTGGCAGCACGAGGTCGTCGACCGGCTGAGCCACTCCGAGTGGACCGGAGCCACCGCCGGCCACGCCAACACCCGGATCCAGACCCTGCACAGCGAACTCCAGGCCGCCCAGCAGGAGATCGGCTTGGTCAGCCGGGCCCTTCAGGACGCCTATGACAGCTTCGCCGCCGCCCAGGCGCACCTGATCAGCGCCCTCGACGACGCCAGGACCCACAAGCTGACCGTCGCCGCCGACGGCGGGATCACCTGGGACAAGGACCCCAACTCCCCCGACTTCGCGGGCACCGACGCCGAGAACCAGGCCACGCAGATCCAGAACCGGATCACCGCCGCCCTCAACGAGGCCGACCACGCCGACCAGACCATCAGCGCCCGGCTCGGCCACCTCGCCACCAACGCGAGCAACGGAACCGGCCTCGACTCCGCCACCGCGAAGGCCGACGCGGACGCCGCGAACGCGCTCCAGCAGATCCCCGCCGCAGGCACCGACCCGAACAGCGTCAAGGCCTGGTGGAACGGCCTGACCGATGCTCAGCAGCAGCGGATGATCCTCAACCACCCGGACCAGGTCGGCAACCTCGACGGCATCCCCGCCGCCGCCCGCGACCAGGCCAACCGGATCAACCTGAAGAACCTGATACAGGACCGCCAGCGCCAACTCGCGGGCCTCGGCCCCGAGCCGAGAAAGATGCTGAGCGTCGCCGAGACCAACGGCGGGCCAGTAGCGAACCCCGCCTACACGGAGTGGAAGCGCAAGCGCGACGCGCTGCAGGAAAAGCTCGCCGGCTTCCAGTCCATTCAAAACCGGTTCGACGGCAAGTTGGACGGTGGTGCGGGCGGGCCGAGCTCCGACCCGCCGCTGCTGTTGCTGGGGATCGGCGATCAGGGGCAGGGCCGCGCGATCGTGTCCTGGGGCGACCCGGACAAGGCGCGGAACGTCTCGTCGCTGGTGCCCGGGCTGAACAGCACCCTGGCCGGCGCCGGAGGGGGCGACACCATGACGGCGAAGCGCATCTACGATTCCGCAGTGAAGAGTGCGGTGGACAACCAGGAGACGCCGAGCGTCGCGTCCGTGTTCTGGCTGGGGTACGACGCGCCGCAGCTGGACGGCACCTCGGTGCTCACCAAGGGCCGGGCGGTCGAGGGCGGGGCCGCGTACAACGACTTCCTGGCCGGGCTCCGAGCCACCCACGAGGGGACGCCGGCGCACGTGACCGCGCAGGGGCACAGCTACGGGTCACTGGTCGTCGGGCAGGCGACCCAGCACCCCGGCGGTCTGGCCGCCGACGACATCGTCCTGGTGGGCAGCCCGGGTGTCGGGGTGGACAAGGCGTCACAGCTCGGGGTCGGTGCGGATCACGTGTACGTCGGCAGGGCCGACAACGACCCGGTGGCCAACGCGCCGAGCCCTGGGATGCTGGGTGGCCTGGGCGCCGCGATCTACGAGACATTCGCGCACCCGGACGCGTCCTGGCACGGCACGGACCCGGCGAGCCAGAGCTTCGGCGGGCAGCGCTTCTCGGTGGCGGACGGGACCATGACCGACTCCCACGACAACTACTTCGGGAAGCGCGGCAAGGGCGGCGACTCGCTCCCCAACATCGGGAAGATCGTGAGCGGCCACGGGAACACGATCACCAGGGAGGATCCGAGGTGAGGTCCGCGGTATGGCGCGTGGCCGTGCCAGGGGTACTGCTGGCGCTCCTGGTCGGCTGGTACGCCTGGCCGGAGCCCGAGGAACCCCCCATGCCGGTCGAGCAGGCGCAGCACCGGATCGAGGCCGAACTCGCCGATGTCGCCGGGGCCTTCCACCCAGGGCTCCAGTGGGCCGAGGCGAGGTACGAGGGCGACCCCGACCTGACGGGATTCTGCGGCACGTCCGGGTGCAAGAAGACGGGTCGGACGGAGATGATCGCCAAACAGGCGGCCCGAGTCCGGATCACCTCCAAGCGCTATCAAGAGCCGCTCGACGTCGTCCAGACGCTCTGGACGGGAAAGGGCTACTCGGTCGATCGCTACAAGGGCGCGGTGGAGGTGAAGGGCTCGGGGTTCACTCTCTGGTTCGCCGTGGGTGTGAACGGTTGCGCCGAGGTGCGGGCCACCCTGACCAATGTCACCGACACCAGCGATGACAAGGGGAACGGCGGGTTCGGCCGGGGACCGCTGGCCTACGCCGCCCAGTGCGCGACGGTCGACGACCCCTACTGGTCGCACTGACACCGCCGAGCCCGACCGGCCC
>NZ_JBFBDY010000599.1:0-3782 GCF_040683475.1 Kitasatospora sp. NPDC093558
CTCGGCGGGCGAATGGCGGGTCGGCCGGGGCGACACCCTCGCCGGCCTCGCCGACACCCTCCGCCTGCCCGGCGGCTGGCCCGCGCTCTACGAGGCCAACCGTGACGTCGTCGGCGACGACCCGGACCTCATCCAGCCGGACATGGTCCTGCGCCTGCCGTCCTGAGCCCCGCACGCCGCCGCCCACGCCCCCACCGAGAGGGGACGTGGGCGGCAGTGCGTCGTCAGGCCCGCTCCGCCACCAGGAAGTGCAGCCCCCGCGCCCCCACCTCGCTGTGCCGGACGGCCAGGCCCGCCGCCGCGCACTGCTCCTCGACCCAGGCCGGCGCGAGCCGCAGCTTCGGGTAGCTGCTGACCTCCTGCGTCCACGTCCCGCCGCTGCGGGTGTGGATCAGGTCGTGCACCAGGGCCGTCTCCTCGTCCGGGTACTCCAGCACACAGGTCATGATCCGGTCCTCGGTGGCCCGTACCGGGAGGAAGCGGTCGGTGCCGGTGAGCGGCCGGGTCAGGTCGCGGAAGGACAGCACGAGCCGCCCGCCCGGCGCGAGCGCGAGCGCCGCGTCCCGCAGCAGCTCGACGACGTCCTGCCGCGCCGGGAGGTGCGTGAGCGTGTCCCCCATGCACACCACGGCGGCCACCGTGCCCGGCCCGGTGTGCGCCGGCAGCGCGCCCCGCAGGTCCGCCAGGACCGGCCGGACGGCGTCCCCGTGCCCGGCCTTCGCGGCGAGCCCGGTCAGTTCGTCGAGCAGCCGGGCGCTCGTGTCGACGGCGAGGACGGTCCCGAAGCCCAGCGCGGCGAGGGCGAGGCTCTGCGGCCCCGGCCCGGCCCCCAGGTCCACGGCGAGCCGCCCGGCGCCGTCCGCCCGCACGCCGAGCCCGGCGAGCAGCTCGGCCTGCGCCTCGGCGAGCGCGGGGACGTCACCGCCGAGCATCCAGCTGTAGTGGGCGGCGAGGAGACGCTCGTAGTGCTCGGGTGCGGTGGTCATGCACGTGCCTTCCGTCCGAAGTTCCTGTCCCTGATGGCATGTTAGGAACTCCTGCCCCAGGCGAAACCGGCGCCCCCGGAAAAGCCGCCGGAAAAGCGGCCGGCCCGCCCGGTCACCAGGACCGGACGGGCCGACTGCCGTGCAGGCGCTATCCGACGTGGACGCGCGGGCGGCGCGTCCGGTCCGGCTCCGCCTCGCGCAGCACCTCGCGGGTGACCGGCGCCACCTCGCCCTGGCCGAACAGGAAGAACCGCAGGAACTGGGCGAACGGGTTGCCCTCGGTCCACTCGAAGTACAGGTGCGGCCGCTGGCCCGTGCGGTCCCGGACGGTGAGCGCCAGGGCGGCGATCGCGTTCGGCACGCTGGAGCTCTCCAGCGTCAGCACCCGGTAGCGCCCGTGCAGCACCTCGCCGCGGACGGTCAGCTCGGACTCGAAGTCCGACGCGTCGCGGACGGTCACCTCGACGAAGACGAGGTCGTCCTCGCCCGGGATGTCGTTGTCGGCGCGGATCTGGCGGATCTTGTCCCGGTACTCGGCGATGTCGCGCTGGGTCGGCTCGTTGGCGATCAGGCGCAGCGGGCGGTGCGCGTAGTCCCGGATGAAGCGCTCGGCCGTCTCGTCCAGGACCACGTCGGTGACGCGCAGCTCGAAGGCCCGCTTGAGCCGGGAGAGCAGCGAGACCAGGATGATGCCGGCGATGAAGCAGGCACCGATCTTGACACCGTCCGGACGCTCCATCGTGTTGATCACGGTGGTGTACAGGAACACCACCGAGATGACGCCGAACGCGATGGTCCAGCCGCGTTCGCGCTTCTTGTAGGCGGCGATGGTCACGGCGATGGCCGCCGAGCTGATCAGGACCAGCACACCGGTGGCGTAGGCGCCGCCCTGGGCGTCGACGTTGGCGTCGAACAGCCAGGTGATCAGGAAGCCGACGAAGGTGAGGACGATCACCATCGGGCGCACGGCACGGGCCCAGTGCGGGGCCATGCCGTAGCGCGGCAGGTAGCGGGGCAGGAGGTTGAGCATGCCCGCCATGGCGGAGGCGCCGGCGAACCACAGGATGGCGATGGTGGAGAGGTCGTACGCGCTGCCGAAGGTGCCGCCCAGGTACTGGTGCGCCAGGAAGGCGAGGGCACGGCCGTTGGCCTGGCCGCCGTCCTCGAACTCCTTGGCCGGGATGAGCAGCGTGCAGATGAAGCTGGTGGTGATCAGGAAGGCGCTCATGATCACGGCGGCGGTGGTGAGCAGCTTGCGGGTGCCGCGGATCCGGCCGACCGGGTTCTTCTCGGTGTCGTCGGCGTCGCCCTTGATGTGCGGCATCACGGCGACGCCGGTCTCGAAGCCGGACATGCCGAGCGCGAGCTTCGGGAAGACGACGAGCGAGACGCCGATCATGACGAACACGTTGCCGTGCTCGGCGGTCAGCGCGCCGGACCAGTCGGTGACGACGTGCGGGGCCTGGATGATCTTCCAGAGGCCGACCGCGACGACGACCACGTTGAGCGCCAGGTAGATCCCGACCAGGCCGACGGCCAGGCCGATCGCCTCGCTGAAGCCCTTCAGGAAGACCGCGCCGAGCAGCGCGACCAGGATCAGCGTGATCAGCATCTGCTTGCCGCCGAGGACGCTGGTCAGGTGCGGGTTCTCGACCAGGTGCGCGCTGGCGTCGGCGGCCGAGAGCGTGATCGTGATGATGAAGTCCGTCGCCGCGAAGCCGAGCAGGGCGAGGACGAACAGCTTGCCCTTCCAGAACGGCAGCAGCCGCTCCAGCATCGCGATCGAGCCCTCACCGCGCGGGCTCTCCTTCGCGACCCGCCGGTAGACCGGCAGCGCGCCGAACAGGGTGACGAGCACGAGGACGATCGTCGCGATCGGCGACAGCAGGCCGGCCGCGAGGGCGGCGATGCCCGGCTGGTAACCGAGCGTGGAGAAGTAGTCGAGGCCGGTCAGGCACATCACCCGCCACCAGCTCTGGCCCTGGTGCCCGCCGTGCGCGTCGCCGCCGTCCTGCCCTTCCTGCCCTTCCTGGTCACCCTGCGTGTCCTTGGCCACGGACGCGTCGGCCAGCAGCCAGTTGCGGAGACGTATTCGCGCGGACGGCGCGACCTCCTCGGGGGAGACCGGCACCACCGCCGTCCCCGTCTGCGTCGAACCCGACGAAACCACCTTGCACCTCTTGATTAAAGACCCCGTAAAAGCGCCGTCGGGCGACGGCAGTGCGCCAGGCTATGCGACCTGCGTTAAGGAGTCGTCATCGGGCCGCGTTAAGAAAACGTCATGGTGGTGGACGTCTTGGCGCCGCAGGGGGCGCGCCGGGCCGGGGAGCACGCCCCCGGCCCGGCGCCCGCAGGCGTTACGCCTGGTAACCGAGGACCGTCATCATGCCCGTCTCCGCGTGGTAGACGTTGTGGCAGTGGACCATCCACAGCCCCGGGTTGTCGGCGTCGAAGTCCACGGCGAGGGTCGTGCCCGGCAGCACGATCGCGGTGTCCTTGCGCGGGCCGCCGCCGTCCTGGCTGACCAGTTCGAACGTGTGTCCGTGCAGGTGGACCGGGTGCCACATGTCCGTAGCGTTCCGGAACTCCAGCCGCACCCGCTCCCCCGACGCCACCGGGTAGCGCTGCGACGGGTCGTACTTGCGGCCGTTGAAGGCCCAGTCGGCCTTCGCCATGCCGCCGGTCAGCTCCAGCCGCACCGTCCGGTCCGGCGCCTTCGCCGGCAGCCGGACGCCCGCGCCGGCCCTGAGCCGCGCGGCCGTCACGAGCTTGCCGTCCAGCTCGGCCGGGCGCACC
>NZ_JBFBDY010000600.1:0-3778 GCF_040683475.1 Kitasatospora sp. NPDC093558
GCGGCGAACACGGCCGGCCAGTCGCCGCGGTGGGCGGCGTCGGCCAGCTGGTCGCGCTCCGCGAGGAACGACTCCTTGTAGGCGTCCCGGTCCGCAACCCCGTCCCACGTCGCCACGCGCACTCCTTCTGTCGGCTGCCGGGTCATCGTACCGACGGGCCGGCCGCCGGCCTGATCCGAAAGGCAACGCCCTACAGCTCGTACGGGTACAGCCGGAGCGAAGCGACCCGCACCGCCACGACGTCGCCGGGCGCCGCGTCCCAGCCGTCCACCCAACCGTCCGCCCGGTCGTCCGTCTCACCGTCCACCGGCCGCTCCAGCATGACGATGTCGCCGCCGACCGCGAGGTCGACGACGGGATCGTCCGCGTCGCCAGCCGCGAGCACTGTCCCGGTGAGCACGACCCCGCCCGCCGGGGCCTCCACGATCGCAGCCGGCCCGGCCGCCTTCGCCCAGGCGAGGACCGGCTCCTCCACGTCCAGCTCGGCGTCGAAGAGTTGGCCAGGAGCGGCCGTCGGCGGTCCGGCCCACACGGCCTGAGCCCGGCCGAGGTCGCTCCGGAAGACGACCCGGCCGCCGTCCAGTACGTCCACGATCTCGATGCGCACGTCAGCGCCCCGCGTCGCCGAGGCCGACCCCGAGGATCCGGTCCAGGCCGAACTCGAAGCGCTCGTCGAAGTCACCGTCCTCCAGGTGCGCCGCGACCCGGCTCAGCGCGGGGTAGCCGCCCGGCGCCAGGGCCCCGGCCAGCGAGTGTTCGCCGGCCTGGGCGGCGAGGGCCTGCTGTTCCTGGGTCAGGCCGAGGGTCAGGTACTGGATCGTCCAGAACGCCCAGGCCGCGCGGCGCTCGTCGAGACCGCCGTCGAGCAGGGCGGCGACCGTCGCGTCGGCGTGGTGCAGCGTGGCCGGTTCGGCGGCGTAGGTGCCGGCGACGATGAGCGCCCCGTCGCGGTGGGCGAGCAGGCCGCGGCGGTAGCGGCGGGCGAGTTCGCGTACGCGCTCGTCCCAGGGGTCGGGGAGGTCGGCGAGGCGGACGCCGCCGACGATCGCGTCCGCCATGAGTTCGAGCAGACGGGCCTTGGTCTTGGCGTGCCAGAGCACGGTGTTCATGCGGACGCCCAGGCGGTCGGCGACGCCGCGGACGGAGACGGCGCCGGCGCCCTTCTCGTCGAGGAGGTCGAGTGCGGCGCGCACGACGGTGTCCGGGTCGAGCCGGGTGCGGGCGGAGTCCGGGGCTTGCTTCTTGGTCACTGACCTAGTCTACTGAAAGCCCGTCATTGGTCACCGACCAAGAAGCTAGGAACCGCGCATGGACCACCAGCAGCACCCGTCCGCACCCCCGCAGGTCGTCATCGCCGGCGGCGGCCCCGTCGGACTCTGGCTCGCCGCCGAACTCCGGCTCCAGGGCACCGAGGTGACCGTCCTGGAGAGCCGCACCGAGCCCGACCCGCACTCCCGCGCCACCTCCCTCCACCCACGCACGCTCGAACTCCTCGACAGCCGCGGCCTCGTCGAGCCGTTCCTCGCCGAGGGCGTGCGGATCCCCGGCGGGCACTTCGCCGCGCTGCCGTCCCGACTGGCCTTCGGCCGCCTCGACACGCCGTTCCCGTTCACCCTCGCGCTCCCCCAGGCCCGCACCGAGCACCTGCTCGCGGAACACCTCCGCACGACCGGCGCCCGGCTGCTGCGCGGACACCGCGTCACCGGCCTGGAGCAGGACGCCGAGGGCGTCACCGTGCACGTCCACGGCCCGGACGGCCCCTACCGGCTCCGCACCGGCTACGTGGTCGGCTGCGACGGCACCCGCAGCACCGTCCGCGAGGCGGCGGGCATCGGCTTCCCCGGCACCCCCGCCACCGCATGGGCCTGGATGGCGGACACCCACCTCGACGCGCCGCCGCACCGGCCCTCCGTCACCAACGAGCGCGGCACCCTGATGGTCTTCCCGCTGCCCGGCGGCGTGCACCGGGTGGTCGGCAACGACGCGGCCACCGTCCACAGCAGGCCCGGCCCCCTGACCTTCGAGCAGATCCGCGCCAAGGTCGGCGCGATCGCCGGGACGGACTACGGGATGCGCGCGGCCGGCCCGGTCTCCACCTTCGGCAACTCCGCCCGCCAAGCGGACCGTTACCGCCTCGGCCGGGTGCTGGTCGCCGGCGACGCCGCGCACTCGCACTTCCCCGCGGGCGGCCCCGGCCTCAACGTCGGGATCCAGGACGCGGCCAACCTCGGCTGGCGGCTCGCCCGCGTCGCCACCGGCACCGCCCCGGCCGAACTCCTGGACGGCTACCACGCCGAACGCCACCCCGTCGGCGCCGAACTCCTGCGCTCCACCCGCGCCCAGGCCGGACTGATGACCGACCATTCGCCCGAGACCCTCGCCCTGCGCGGCCTGCTCGCCGAACTCATCGGCGGCGTCGATGAGTTCTCCGACGCACTGGCCGCCCGCGCCGCCGGCCTCGCCGTCGCCTACCCGCCCGCCCCCGGCGGCGACGCCCACCCGCTCACCGGCTCCCGGGCCCCCGACCTACGACCGGACGGCGGCCCCGGCCTCTTCACGCTGCTGCGCCCGGGCCGCCCCGTCCTGCTCGACCTCACCGGCCGGGCCGGCGCCGACCTGGCCGCCCTCTCCCCGGACACCACCATCCACAGCGCGCCGCTCGCCTGGCACGGCGTCACCGCCGCCCTCGTCCGGCCCGACGGGCACTTCGCCTGGCTGACCGAGGAACGGCACCCGGGGAGCCTGGCCGAAGCCGCGACGCGCGCCGCCAACAGCCCGGGCCGGGCCCCCACCTGACCATCTCCACCGGACCGATACGCCCGCCCGCGCGCCACAGCCACCCGCGGAACGGCACCCGGCCCACCCAGCCGAAGCCGCCACCCGCGCCGCCAACAACCCGAGCCAGGCCCCCACCCGACCACCCCCACCCGACCGGTACGCTCGCCCGCGTGCCACACACCATCGAACAGCTGGTCGACGGCCTCGCCGGCCAGGAACTCATCGGGGACGTCCTCGACCTCCTCGACGAGCACCTCCGGCGGGGCGACGCGGACTTCGTCGCGGAGTTCGGCGCCGCGCTCCACGCACGCTACGGCGCGGGCGAGAACGGCTCCGAGCACCACTACCTCTTCTCCCTGCTGCTGTGGAACCTCGCCACCACCCACCGGCGCGACGCCATCGCGCACGCACTGCGGCTGGGCTTCGCCACCCGGTCGGAGGGCCGCCGGCCCGAGCGCAGGGCCGCCGCCGCGCTGGCCGCCAACCAGTCCCCGCGCGACCTCGCCCAGGTCTTCACGCCGGGCGAGGTCGCGTACGCGAACACCCCCGACGAGCTGCGGGCCTGCCTCGTCCACGAGTTGGTGCTCCGCCGCGCCGCGCCCCCGCCGGAGGCCGCTGCCTGGGCGGCCGACTCGCCGTTCTGGCGGAGCCACCCGCTCGCCTGGCTGCCCTGGACGCTTTCCCCGCTGGAGGGCACCCCGCAGCTGCCCCGCCTCTGGCAGGGCAGCTCGGCGCACGGCGTCGCGTACGGCCTGTCGGAAGGGCCCCACCTGCCGAGCGGCCCGGCGCCCGTCCCGGCCGTGCGGGCCAACGACCTCGACTTCGCCCTGACGGCCGCCGTCGACCGCTGGTCCCGGCGCCACAACGGCCGGGTCGAGGCCGGGATCCACGTCACCGAGGCCCCCGTCGATCCCGGGGCCGTCCACCCGATGCTGGCCTCCCTGCCGCTGGACTGCCTCGCGGGCCTGTCCTCCCCCGACAGCCTCACCGTCGTAGCGAC
>NZ_JBFBDY010000601.1:0-3776 GCF_040683475.1 Kitasatospora sp. NPDC093558
GACGCGGCCCGGCTCGCCGCCCTGCTGGCCACGACCGCCGCGGACGCCTGCCCGCCGGGGCCGTACGCGTGCGGGGACCGGCAGTACTTCGGCGCGGGGATGCTGGCGCTGCCGCGGTAGCCGGACCCGGTGGCCGGAGCGGGCGTGGAAAGCGGGCGTGGAAAGCGGAGGCGGGAAGCGGACGGGAAATTCGGGTGACGGGCGCGCGGGGCCGGGTGAGGATCGGGGGATGACCGCATTCCTCACCACCGAGCGTCTCGTGCTGCGCCGCTTCACCGCCGCCGACGTCGACCACCTGGTCGAACTGGACGGCGATCCCGAGGTGATGCGCTGCCTCTCCGGCGGGCGGCCGACCCCGCGGGAGGTCGTCGAGGGCGAGCTGATACCTCTTTATTTCGCGCACTACGAGCGCTACGGGGACCTGAGCTGGTGGGCCGCGGAGGAGCGGACGGGCGGTGCCTTCCTCGGCTGGTTCGAGTTCCGGCCGACGGAGGATGGCGAGCGCGCCGAGGTCGAGCTCGGGTACCGGCTGCGCCGGGCCGCCTGGGGGCGCGGGTACGCGACCGAGGGCGCGCGGGCGCTGATCCGCCGCGGTTTCACCGGACTCGGCGTGGAGCGGGTGGTCGCCTACACGATGGCGGTCAACGCGGGCTCCCGCCGGGTGATGGAGAAGAGCGGCCTCTCGTACGTCCGGACCTTCCACGAGGACTATCCGGAGGCCATCCCCGGCAGCGAGCACGGCGAGGTCGAGTACGCGCTGGAGCGGTCCGACTGGCAGGGCTGAGGGGCGGGACTGACGGGCAGGGCTGACGGGACCGGCAGGACCGGCGCGGCCGGGGGCTCCGGAGGCCGGTCCGGGATACTGGACGGCATGAGGCTGACGGAGTTCTGGCGACGGATGTACGAGCACTTCGGGGAGACGTACGCGGAGTCGTTCGCCTCCGACCACGTCATGAGCGAGCTCGGGGGGCGGACCGTCCAGCAGGCGCTGGACGCGGGCTGGGAGGCCAAGGACGTCTGGCGGGTGGTCTGCGAGACCCAGGGGGTCTCCGCGCTGCTCCGCTGAGCGGGCCCGGCCGTCCCCCGGATGACGGCCGGATCCGGCCGTACCGGCCTTCGCCGCCGGGCGGATGGGACAGACTGTCCGGGTGACAAACGACGCAGAGCAGCAGAATTCGGACAGGCCGGCGAAGGCGCCGGACGGGGGCGGTGGTTTCTGGGGCGGCGGGATGCCGCGCTGGCTGCCGCGGGCGATGGTGCTCGCCTTCGTCCTGCTCGGACTGTTCCAGCTCGCCGACTGGGCGTTCCGTCAGCTCATCGACCTCTTCGTGATGCTGCTGGTGGCCTTCTTCCTGTCGCTCGCGCTGGAGCCCGCCGTCGACCGGATGGCCGCGCGTGGGGTGCGCCGGGGCGTCGGGACGTTCCTGGTGTTCGTCGCGGTCGCCGTCGCCGTCCTCGGGTTCCTGGCGGCGCTCGGCACGCTGCTGGTGGACCAGGTCGCGAAGATCGCGGGGGACCTGCCGCACCTGGTCGACAACCTGATCAACTGGTTCAACCGGACGTTCCATCAGGACCTCTCGCTGGGTGAGCTGCAGAAGAAGCTGCTCAAGGACTCCGGCACGATCGAGGGCTACGCCCAGCAGGCCGCCGACAACGTCTGGGGCCTGTCGTCCACCGTGATCGGCGGGCTCTTCCAGGCCTTCACGGTCGGCCTGTTCACCTTCTACTTCACCGCCGAGGGCCCGCGGGTCCGCCGGACGGTCTGCTCGCTGCTGCCGCCGGCCAAGCAGGGCGAGGTGCTGCGGGCCTGGGAGATCGCGCTCGCCAAGACCGGCGGCTACCTGTACTCGCGCGCGCTGCTCGCGGTCGTGTCGGCGGCCGGGCACTGGGTGATGTTCGCGCTGCTGGACCTGCCGTACGCGGCGGCGCTGGCGATCTGGGTCGGCGTCATGTCGCAGTTCGTGCCGACCATCGGGACGTACCTCGCGGGCGCGCTGCCGGTGCTGGTGGCGCTCACCGTGGAGCCGGTGGACGCGCTGTGGGTGCTGGTGTTCACGGTGGTGTACCAGCAGGTCGAGAACTACCTGCTGCACCCGAGGATCACCGCGCGGACGGTGGACGTGCACCCGGCGGTGGCGTTCGGGGCGGTGATCGCGGGCGCGGCGCTGCTCGGCGCGGTCGGCGCGCTGATCGCGATCCCGGCGGCGGCCACCTTGCAGGGGTTCGTCGGGACGTACGTGCGGCGCTACGAGGTGGCGACCGACCCGCGGATCGACCGCGGCGAGCAGCGGCGGGCCCGGCGGGAGCTGCGCCGGGAGGCGGCGCGGCGGCTGCGGCGGATGGTCGGGGGCGGGTCGGACGAGGTGGGCTGACCCCGGCCGGCCGGATGTGCCCGGCGGGACGTGCGACGCTTGAATCGAACAGATGTTCTTTGTACTCTCCGGCGAGGAGTTTTCCACAGGCGGAGCCCGGTGGGGCTCGTTTGTCAGTGGGACGCGCTAGCGTCGAGGACGATGAAGCGCACAGCACAGAACCCGAAGGAAAAGGCCATGGCAGGTACGGACCGCGAGAAGGCCCTAGAGACCGCTCTCGCCCAGATCGAGCGGCAGTTCGGCAAGGGCTCGGTGATGCGCCTCGGCGAGAAGGCCAACGAGCCGATCGACGTGATCTCCACCGGGTCCACCGCCCTGGACGTCGCCCTCGGGGTCGGTGGCATCCCCCGGGGCAGGGTCGTCGAGATCTACGGCCCCGAGTCCTCCGGCAAGACCACCCTGACGCTGCACCTCGCGGCCAACGCCCAGCGGGCCGGCGGCACGGTCGCGTTCGTCGACGCGGAGCACGCGCTCGACCCCGAGTACGCCAAGAAGCTCGGCGTGGACACCGACGCCCTGCTGGTCAGCCAGCCGGACACCGGCGAGCAGGCCCTGGAGATCACCGACATGCTGATCCGCTCCGGCGCGATCGACCTGGTGATCATCGACTCGGTCGCCGCGCTCGTCCCGCGCGCCGAGATCGAGGGCGAGATGGGCGACTCGCACGTCGGTCTGCAGGCCCGTCTGATGAGCCAGGCGCTGCGCAAGATCGCCGGTGCGCTGAACCAGTCGAACACCACCGCGGTGTTCATCAACCAGCTCCGCGAGAAGATCGGCGTCATGTTCGGCTCGCCGGAGACCACGACCGGTGGCCGCGCGCTGAAGTTCTACGCCTCCGTCCGCCTGGACATCCGCCGGATCGAGACCCTCAAGGACGGCACCGAGGCCGTGGGTAACCGCACCCGCGTCAAGGTCGTCAAGAACAAGGTCGCCGCGCCGTTCAAGCAGGCCGAGTTCGACATCCTCTACGGCGTCGGCATCAGCCGCGAGGGCGGCCTGATCGACATGGGCGTCGAGCACGGCTTCATCCGCAAGTCGGGCGCCTGGTACACCTACGAGGGCGACCAGCTCGGCCAGGGCAAGGAGAACGCCCGCAACTTCCTGCGGGACAACCCGCAGCTCGCCGACGAGATCGAGCGGAAGATCAAGGGCAAGCTCGGCATCGGCCCGAAGACCGAGGAGCCCGCCGAGGGCGCGGCGGACGCCGCTGCCGCCGACGGCGCCGCCAAGCCGATCACCGCGACCGCCGCCAAGACGGCCGCGGCGAAGAAGACGGCGGCGGCCGCCAAGGCCTGAGCCGTTGACGCAGCACGAGGTGGGTGGCGCCGGCCCGGCGTCGCCGGACGACGACTACGGGCCGCCGGACTGGTTCGCCGCCGTGGGGGAGGAGCCGTATCCGGAGCC
>NZ_JBFBDY010000602.1:0-3760 GCF_040683475.1 Kitasatospora sp. NPDC093558
CGGTGCTTACCCGCACCGCGTCCACCCTGCCGTGCGACAGCAACGCGGGGCGTCCGCGCGACGGGCCGCGCGGAACCGGGACCCCCGGACGACGGCGGGATCCGGTCGCCAACTGTTCACGAGCCGGTCAGAAAACTTGTAGAGACAAGTGTGCCGAGCCCCCGGGATCGTATGGACGCCCGGCCGCGCCGCCCGCGCCGCCGGGGCCTCGAACCCCACACGGAGAGATCACCCGCATGATTCCTGTGTCCGGCTCACGAACCTCACGCCCGTCACGCCCGTCACGCCGCCCGGCCGCCCTCACGGCCGCGGCCCTCGCCCTCGCCCTCGCCGTCCCCGCCGCGCTCGCCACACCGAGCGCGAGCGCGGCCACCACCAGCGCCAACCTGCTGCTCAACGGCAACGCCGAGACCGGCCAGTGCAGCCCGGGCGGCTGGGAGGAGACCACCCTCCCGGGCTGGCGGATCACCACCGGTGACCCGGTCATCGACTGCTACGGCATGCCGTCCGGCGCCACCTCCACCTCGCCCGGCTCGCCGACCCGCGGCACGTCCTACTTCCAGGGCGGCTCCCGCGGCAGCTCCCAGATGACGCAGACGGTGGACGTCTCCTCCGCCGGCGCCGCCGTCGACGGCGGCACGGTGTCCGCCACGCTCAGCGGCTGGCTCGGCGGCGTCGGCTCGTACAACGACAACGCCAAGGCCACCGCGACCTACCTGAACGCCGCCGGCGCCGCCCTCGGCAGCTCGGCGATCGGCCCGGTGCTGGCCGCCGACCGGAACAGCACCACCGGCATGGTCAAGCGCAGCACGACCGGCGCCCTCCCGGCCGGCACCCGCTCGATCAAGGTGACCGTCGACTTCTCGATGACGGGCACCCAGAACGACGGCATGGCCGACGACCTGTCGCTGACGCTCAACACCGCCATCACCCCGGCCACGCTGAGCGTCCCCGCCTCGGCCGTGCCCGGCTACGACCACGTGTTCCTCATCATGATGGAGAACACGAACTACTCGGCCTCGTCGAACACCGCCACCGGCAGCCCGGGCATCGTCGGCAACACCACCGACGCGCCGTACATCAACGACACGCTGATCCCCATGGGCTCGCTGCTCACCGACTACCACGCGGGCACCCACAACTCCGACCCGAACTACGAGCAGATCGCCTTCGGCAACAGCTACGGGCGCAGCGCCAAGGCGCCCGGCGGCAACAACAGCAACTGCATCACCAGCGCGGCCTGCGCGGCGACCAACGACGGCCTCGGGGACAAGCTCGACCGGGCCGGCAAGACGTGGCTGCAGAGCGTCTACGGCCAGACCAGCGCGTGCCAGACGACCTCCAGCGGCAACTACGAGAACGACGACGTGCCGTTCTACTACGCCCCGCGGATGAAGAACGACAGCGCCTACTGCCAGGCGCACTGGCCCGCCTGGAGCGACTACACCAACGCGCTGAAGTCCGCCTCGACCACCCCGAACTTCACCTGGTTCGCGGCCGGGGCCTGCGCCGACTTCGAGTTCTGCTCGATCTCCTCGGGCGACACCTGGCTGAAGGACAACCTGCCGCTCATCTTCAACTCGCCGGCGTGGAAGAACGACCGGTCGCTGCTGATCGTCACCGTCGACGAGGACGGCAAGTCCCTGCCCGGCGGGTTCGGTCCCGGCCAGACGAACCAGGTGATGACGGTCGCCGTCGGCTCGCAGAACACCGTCAAGGCGGGCTACCGGGCGACGAACCGCTACGACCACTACAGCACCGCCCGGGTGGTCCGGGACGCGCTCGGCCTGCCGGCGATGACGAACAACGACGCCTGGGCCACCCCGTACGACGAGGTGTTCACGGGCACCGGGAGCCCGGCGCCCGCCCCCGCCCTCACGAACGGCGGCTTCGAGACCGGGGACCTCTCCGGCTGGACCGCGGCCGGCTCCGCCGCGGTCGCCCCGGCCGCCGCCCACACCGGCGGCTACGGCGCGGTGCTCGGCTCGACGAGCCCGGGCGCCACCTCCACCGCCGTCCAGACCTTCACCGCGCCGGCCGGCAGCTCGACGCTCTCCCTCTGGTACGACGTGACCTGCCCGGACACCGTCGCCTACGACTGGGCGAACGCCACGCTGCAGGACAACACCACCGGCACGAGCACCACCGTGCTGGCCAACACCTGTACCAGCGGCCTGGGTTGGCAGAACGCCTCGGCGCCGGTGACGGCCGGCGACAGCTACACCCTGACCCTCACCAACCAGGACGACGGCGCCGCCGGCGACCCGACGTACAGCTACTTCGACGACGTCACGGTCTCCTGACGCCTCCGTGCGGGGCCCGCGACGCCGGGCCCCGCACAGCCACACCTGCACAGCCACACCTGCACGACCGCACCTGCACGGCGTCACGGCCAACCGGGCGGCCGCGACGTCTCGGTGGCCTTCGCCGCGACGATCGACTCGCAGGCCCGCCGGACCTCCGTCGCGACCCAGCCGGACGGCAGCGGCCCCTGCGCCCGCAGCGCGGTCGCCTGCCGCTGGAGCTCCCGGAGCGCGAAGCCCTGGGCGTTGGACAGGCCCATCTCCTGGTAGTCGCCGAGGTCCTTGCCCCCGTCGATGGCCATCTGGAGCCAGGGCGTGATGCTCAGGACGCAGTCCTGCAAGGCGCCGCCGGGCGGTGTCCTCGGCCCTTCGGACGGCACCTCGGACGGCACCCCGGACGGGGGCGGCCCCGGCGCCGCACTCGGCCCGCCGCACCCCAACACCACGGCGGCCCCTGCCAGTTCGACCATCACGACCGCGAACCATCTCCGCATGCCCGCATTGTGGCCCCGGCTCCCGGGCCGCACCAGGGACCTGACAGCACCAAAAAAGCGCCGCAGGACCTGTCCTGACAAGTCCTGCGGCGCACGCCCGGATCAGGCGTCGCGTCAGCCCGTGACGGCGAGCGTGCCGTCGAAGGTCGCGGCGGCGAGCCCGAAGGAGAGCGTCATGCCGATGCCCGACGTGACCGAGAGCACCCGCACGCCCGGCGCGAGGTCGCGCACGAGCAGCGGGCCGCGGTCGCTGCTGGCGTAGACGCCCTGCCACCGCTCCAGGATCCGCAGCCGCTCGACCCCGAGCACCCCGGCGACCGCGCCGGTCAGCAGCTCGAAGGTCCGCTCGTCGATGAACGGCGGGGTGGTGGCGTCGTAGTGGTGCGAGTCGCCGACCAGCACCGTGCCGTCGGGCAGCCGCGTGAACATCACGTTGGCGCCGATCCCCAGCAGCTCCGGGCTGTGGCCGACGACCTCCTCGCGCAGCCGGGCCGCGGACGGCTGCGCGGTGAACGCGTCATAGCGCAGCATCGACGTGGCGGTCAGCACCGCCGAGTCGGTGCGGAACGCCTCCGGGGCGACGGCCCGCGCCATCGTCAGCCGGCAGCGCCGGACCTCGTGTTCCTCGGCGAGGTCGGGGAACAGGTAGTCCACGTCGTGGCCGACGCACACCAGGATCCGCTCGCCGTGCACCGGGCCGCGCGCGGTGTGCACCGTGCCGGACTCGACGCCGGTGACGGCGGTGCCCCACAGGATCCGGGCGCCCGGCTGCCGCTCGATCCAGCGGGCCAGCGCGGGCGCCGCCTCGCGGGGGTTGACCCGCAGGTCGTCGGTCAGGAACGCGCCGCCCACGAGGTCCCCGGCCGCGCCGGACTCCCGGCCGAGGGCCTGCGCCGTCTCGGCGGCGGTGCGCAGCCGGATGCCGTCGCCGCCGCGCCCGGCGTGCAGTTCCTCCAGGACGGC
>NZ_JBFBDY010000603.1:0-3758 GCF_040683475.1 Kitasatospora sp. NPDC093558
GGCGGCGGCGCCCGCGCCCGTGCCGGTGAGGGCGTCCACCCGCTCGGCGAGCACGCGCACGGTGCGGCCCTCGAACAGCTCCCGCAGCGGCAGGTCCACCGCGAGCGCCTCGCGGACCCGGCCCACCACCTTGGTGGCGAGCAGCGAGTGGCCGCCGAGGTCGAAGAAGTCGTCCTCGCGCCCGACCGACGGCAGGCCGAGCACCGCGCACCAGATGTCCGCGATCGCCTGCTCGGTGGGGCCCTCCGGCGGGGCGGAGGCGGCCTGGAGGTCCAGCTCCTCCGGGTCCGGCAGCAGGGCGCGGTCCACCTTGCCGTTCGGGTTGAGCGGGAACCTCTCCAGCACCAGCAGGTAGGTGGGGATCATCGTCGGCATCAGCCGCTGCGCCAGGTAGGCGCGCAGCCCGGCCGCGTCCGGCGCGCTCACGCCCGCCTCCGGCACGACGTACCCGACCAGCTGCAGCTCCCCGCGCACCGGCCGGGCCAGCACCACGGCCTCGCGCACCGCCGGGTGCCCGGCCAGCGCCTCCAGCACCTCGCCCGGCTCGACCCGCACGCCGCGGATCTTCACCTGGTGGTCGGAGCGGCCCAGGTAGTGCAGCCGCCCCTCGGTGTCGAAGCGCACGCGGTCGCCGGTGCGGTAGAGGCGGGCGCCGGGCGCGGCCGAGAACGGGTGCGGGACGAACCGGTCGGCGGTCAGGTCGGGCCGGTTCTGGTAGCCGCGGGTGACGCCGGTGCCGCCGACGTACAGCTCGCCCACCGCGCCGACCGGCACCCGCTGGAGCTGCTCGTCCAGGACGTACAGCTCGGTGCCGGCCAGCGCCCGGCCGACCGGCGGGGTGCGCCCGTCGGCGGCCGGCGTCTCGGTGGTGCAGAACACGGTGATCTCGGTGGGCCCGTACGCGTTGACGATCCGCCGGCCCGCCGCCCACGAGCGCACCAGGTCCGCGGAGATCGCCTCGCCCACCGAGGTCAGCTCGGTGACGGTCGGCACGTCGGCCTGGTCCATGGTGGCGAGGACGGACGGGGTCGCGCTGAGCGCCGTGACGCCGAGCCGGCGTACGGTGTCCACCAGCGGCTGCCCGGGCCGCAGCTCCTCGCGCGGCGCGACGCACAGCGTGGCGCCGGTGCACAGCGCCGACATCCACTCCCAGGTGGACACGTCGAAGCTGATCGAGGCGTTCTGCAGCACCCGGCGGCCCGCGTGCGGCGGCAGCGCCTCGCGGTGCGCGAGGTCGAGGTCGACCAGGCCGCCGTGCTCGACCATGACGCCCTTGGGGCGGCCGGTGGAGCCCGAGGTGTAGATGACGTACGCCAGGTTGTCGGCGCGCGGCGCGGCCGGCTCGGGCAGCGGCTCGGGCAGCGGGTGCTCCTCGTCGAGGCACAGCACCGGCACGCCCGCGTCCGGGAGCTTCGCGAGCAGGTGGCGCTCGGTCAGCAGCAGCCGGACGGCCGAGTCCTCCATCATGTACTCGAGGCGCTTGACCGGGTAGTTCGGGTCCATCGGGATGTACGCCCCGCCGGCCAGCAGCACGCCGAGCATGCCGGTCACCAGCCGCACCGAACCGTCGACGCTCAGGCCGACCTTGTCCTCCGGGCCGATCCCCTTGCCGCGCAGCACCGCCGCCAAGTGGCGTGCCTGCTCGACCAGTTCGCGGTAGGTCAGCCGGTCGTGCCCGGCGTCCACGGCCACCGCGTCCGGCGTACGCTCCGCCTGGGCCAGGACGAGCTCGTGCACGAGGGAGTCGGCGGTCGCCACCCCGTCGTCCGGGCGGCTCCAGGACGCCAGCAGCCGGTGTTCCTCCTCCGTGAGCAGCGGCAGCGTGCCCATCGGCGCGTCCGGCTGCGCCACGCACGCGGCGGCGCAGCTCACGAAGTGCTCGGCGATCCGGGCGGCCGTCGCCGCGTCGAACAGGTCGACGGCGTAGCGCAGCGAGCCGCACAGGCTGCCGTCCACCTCCTCCACGAACAGCGTCAGGTCGTGCTCGTTGCCCTGCACGGCCAGCGGGTACGGGCGCAGCGTCAGGTCGGCGAAGCGCATCTGCGCGTCGGCGTGCCCGGTGCCGAACAGCGACAGCCCGTCCTGCGCGTCCCAGGACGCCGACTCGTAGTAGAAGGTCACGTTGTAGAGCCCGGACGGCGAGCCCGGGCGCCGCTCGGCCAGGCGCCGGGCCAGCAGCGGGAACGGGTAGTCCCCGTACTGCAGCCCGTCCAGCACGGTGGTGCGGGTGCGCGCCAGCAGCTCGCGGAAGCTCCGCTCGCCGCGCACCTCGGCGCGGATCACCAGCGGGTTCGCGAAGTACCCGGCGACCTGCTGGAACGCGGCCCGGCTGCGCCCGGAGGCGACCGAGCCGACCAGGACGTCGCGCTGGCCGGTGTAGCGGTGCATCAGCAGCTGGAACACGGCCAGCGAGGCCGCGTACGGGGTCGCGCCGCACTCGCGGGCGAGGTCCTTGAGCGCGGCGGTCAGCTCGGCGGGCAGGCGGAAGGTGTGGGCGCCGGCCCGGTGCGCCGGGGTGGCCGGGCGGGGCCGGTCGGTGGGCAGGTCCAGCGGGTGGAGCTCGCCGTCGAGCTGCTCCAGCCAGTACCGCTCGGCGGCCTGCCCGGCGGGCGTGGCGAGCCAGTCGCGCTGCCAGCGGACGTAGTCCAGGTACTCGCCCTCGGGGCGCGGCGCCCCGGCCGGGCGGCCGGCCTTGACCGCGCGGTAGTGCTGCTCCAGGTCGCGCATGAGGACGTCGAAGGTCCACAGGTCGCTGGCCACGTGGTGGGCGCAGAGCATCAGCAGGTGGGTGCCGCCGTCGAGCCGGGCGACCGCCGCGCGCAGCATCGCGTCCTCGGCGAAGTCGAACGGGCGCTCGTTGAACGCGGCGACGGCCGCGTCGATCTCGCCCGGGGTGCGGCCGGTGAGGTCGGCCTCGGTGAAGTCCAGCGGCACGGTGGCCCGCACGCGCTGGCGCAGCCGCCCGTCCTCGGCGACGAGCGCGGTGCGCATCGCCGGGTGGGTGTCGAGCAGGCGCTGGAGCGCGGTGCGCAGCGCGGGCACGTCGAGGTCGCCGTGGACGTGCGCGGCCACGCCGACGTTGTACGCCGGGGACTGCGGGTACATCTGCTGGAACGTCCACAGGGCCTGCTGGCCCTCGGCGACCGGGTGCGACTGCGGGCCGCGCGCGGCGCGGGCCTTCAGCAGCGCGCGCAGCTGCTCGCGCCGCTCGGCCTCGGTGGGGGTGGCGGCAATCTGGGTGGGGGTGGTGGGAGCAGTCTGTGTGGTCATCGTTCGCCCGCTGCCTCGGCGCCGAGCTGGGCGAGCAGCGAGTCCACCTCCTCCGCGGAGAGCGAGTCGACGTCGGCGAGCAGCTGGTCCAGCCGGCCGGGGTCGTCGAGGGTGAGCGGCGCGCCGTCGTCGGCGGCCGGGGGAGCGAGTTCGGCGGCGAACTCGGGGGCGAGCGTCGCCACCGAAGCGTCGCGCAGCAGGCGCACGATCGGCACCGCGAGGTCGAGGTCGGCCTCGATCCGGCGGGACAGCTCCAGGCCCATGATCGAGTCCAGGCCGAGGGAGTTGAGCGGCCGGTCGTGGTCGACGCCGCCGGCCGGGAGCCGCAGCACCCGCTCGGCCTCCCGGGCCAGGTAGGCGGCGATGCCGTGCACGCGCTCCTCGCCCTCGGCGGCGAGCAGGGCCTCGCGGGGCGAGGCCTCGGGCACCGGGGCGGCCGCGTCGGCGCCGGAGGCCAGGACGATCCGCTCGGCGCGGGCCAGGACGGC
>NZ_JBFBDY010000604.1:0-3756 GCF_040683475.1 Kitasatospora sp. NPDC093558
GGTCGGCGGTCCGGGCCCGCAGGGTGCGGACGTCCGGCGGGCCGGTGACGAGCCACGTGCCGGTGGCGAGGGCGGGGCGGTCGGACACGGTTCCTCCTGGTGGACCGGATTCGGCGCGGGATTCAGCGGGAGCGGGGCCGGGCCGCCGTCACCGCAGGACGCGCTCCTCGGGAGCGTTCCGGTGGTCGCGGGACTTGCGCAGGTCCCGGGTGACGACCGCCTTCTTCAGCCACCGGTCGGTGCCGTCGAAGCGCGCCCGGAACGCGCTGCGCCCGTGCACCGCCCGGTAGTTGTCGACGACCAGGAGGTCCCCGGCGCCCAGGGCGACCCCGACCAGGTGCCGCTCCAGCTCGCCGGTCAGCGTCGTGAGCGCCGCCGCGGCCTCGTCGTCGCCCGGCACCGGGGACATGAACGCCGGGTCCACGCGCAGGTACGGGCGCTCCGGATCGCCGAACAGCACCGCGCACGGCTCCGGTTCGTCCTCCATCCGCTGGATCGGGTGGAGCCGCCCGGTCCTCGCGGTGAGCGACCGCGCTTCCTTGAGGTGCTCGGTGTCCGGTCGGATGAGGAAGCGACGCCCGGCCAGCACCTCGCGGTGGCGCGGCTTCAGCTCCACCTCCTCGATCCCGGACACCACGGTCGGCACGCCGCCGTGGTTGCGCAGCCCGAGCAGCAGCAGGTAGTCGCAGCGGTACGGGTGGAAGCCGTCCTCGGTGTGCCAGGCCAGTTCGACCGTCCCGTGGCCGCTCTGGTCGTTCTCGTGGGCCGGGATCGGCAGCACGTCGTGCACCAGGCGGCCGTCCTGGAGGGTCGACCAGCCGAAGACGTCGCCGAGGTGCCCGGCGGCGAGCAGCAGGAACACCTCGTGCGCCGCGACCTCGGCCCGCCGCTCCGCCCCGCGCCAGTCCAGCGGCGTGGGGCCGATCGCGGCGTCGTCGACCCGCAGGCCGCGCACGACCAGCGCCGAGGCGGACTCGGTGCTACGGAACGCGCGCAACTCCCGGACCAGGCGCGGCGGGAGCCGCTGCGCCAGCGCGGGCAGGTCGTCGAGCAGGGCGGGCGCGGTGCTGGAGCCGTACTCGCGCAGGACGGACCGGCTGAGCGCGGCCAGGGCCGCGCGGTCGGCCGGGTCGAGCTGCAGGTGGCGGATCACGGGCGCTCACCCGCCGGCGGAACGACGTCCTCGGGCGCGGGCAGGTAGCCGCCCTCGACGAGGAAGCGGAAGCAGGAGTGCGCCCACTCCTCGTTGACGGGCGGGCAGGCGATGCCCGAGCCCGCCAGCGCCTCGGTGAGCACCCGGCACTCGTCCTGCGGGTCGATCTGCTTCTGCAGCTCCGGGTCGAGCGCGGCGTGCCGCATGGAGGCGACGCGCAGCAGCGGGGTCATCGGGAAGAGGACGTGGTCCTCGTCGACGCCGAGCGCGCGCTGGCGGGCGTCCTCCTCGTCGACGACGTTGAGGTCGTAGCCGAAGGAGCGCAGCCACTGGTAGCACTGCGACATCGTGGTGGGCGCGGGGTTGGTGATGTTGAAGTTCTTGCCGAAGTTCTCCTCGCGCAGGGAGGTGTAGACGATGGCCTGGGCGGTGAAGTCGACCGGCACGGCGTTGATGACGTCGTTGTAGAGCGGCAGGACGCCGAGGTCGAGGAAGCCGCGCAGGTACACGTACAGGTAGTCGGTGTGGTGGGAGGCGCCGGTCTGGGTGTGGCCGGTGATCATCCACGGGCGCTGGACGGTGACCGGGATGCCGCGGTCGCGGGCGAGGTAGACGATCCGCTCGGCGAGCCACTTGCTGCGCGGGTAGCCGGTCGGGATCCGGATCGGCCGGCCGTCGAGGTCCTCCTCGGTGAACGGCCGTTCGGCGCCGGTGCCCATGAACACGTCCACGCTGGAGACGAAGTGGACGGACTTGAGGGTCGTGGTGGTGGCGAGGCGCAGCACCTCCTTGGTGCCCTCGACGTTGGCCGGGCGCGCCGCCTCGTACGGGTAGGTGAAGTTGACCACCGCGCCGCTGTGGTAGATCACGTCGAGGAGGTCGGCGTAGGCCTCGAACTCCTGCTGGTCCAGGCCCAGTCGGGGCTTGGCGAGGTCGCCGACGACCATCCGCATCCGGGCCCGGTAGGACTCGTCCCACGCGGAGTAGGTGCGCAGGGTCTGCTCCATGCGCTCCCACGCGGCGTCCTCGTTCTCCGCGCGGATCAGGCAGTGCACGGTGGCCTCGGTGCGCTGGATCAGCTCGACGGCGAGGAACGCGCCCAGGTAGCCGGTGGCGCCGGTGACCAGGACGTGGCGCGGCGCGAACCACTCGGCGTGCGGGAGGTCGCCGGGGGCGATCTCCTCGGGGAGGCGGATCTCCGCGTGCAGTTCCTCCAGCTGCTGCGCGTACAGGACCTCGCTGTCGACGTTGTCGCGCTGGCGGCGGTCCTCCTCGATGGCCTGCGCGATGCCGGCCACGGTGGGCACCCGGAAGATCTGCTCGACCGGCAGGGTCACGTCGTGCTGCCGGGACAGCTGGGCGGTCAGCCGCGCGACGAGCAGCGAGTTGCCGCCGAGCTCGAAGAAGTCCGCGGTGGCGCCGACCTGCGCGAGCCCGAGCAGCGAGCAGAACGTCTCGGCGATCTCCGCCTCCAGCTCGGTGCCCGGCTCGACGAAGTCCTCGGTGCCGAGGTCGGGGGCGGGCAGCGCGGCGGTGTCGATCTTGCCGTTGCGGGTGAGCGGCATCCGCTCCAGCGTGACGAACGCGCTC
The DNA here is from genome assembly GCF_040683475.1 of Kitasatospora sp. NPDC093558. Classification (NCBI taxonomy): domain Bacteria; kingdom Bacillati; phylum Actinomycetota; class Actinomycetes; order Kitasatosporales; family Streptomycetaceae; genus Kitasatospora; species Kitasatospora sp. NPDC093558. Next base: position 2,744 of record NZ_JBFBDY010000604.1, read on the forward strand.
GGCACCATGTAGTCCGGCACCTGCGCGAGCACGTGCTTGACGAGCGTCTCCTTGGTCAGCACCCGGCCGACGACCGGCACCACGTAGGCCACCAGCCGCGGCGCGCCCGGCTGGTCCTCGCGCGCGACGACGGCGGTCTCGGCCACCAGCGGGTGGCGCAGCAGGACGTTCTCGACCTCGGTGAGCTCGATCCGGAAGCCGCGGATCTTGACCTGGGTGTCGGCCCGGCCGAGGACCTCGATGGTGCCGTCGGGCCGGTGGCGGGCGAGGTCGCCGGTGCGGTAGATGCGCGCGCCGGGCTCGTCGGAGAACGGGTCGGGCAGGAAGCCGGCGGCCGTCATCCCGGGGCGGTTGACGTAGCCGCGCACGACGCCGTCGCCGCCGATCCACAGTTCGCCGGGCACGCCCGGGGGCACCGGGTTGAGGCGCTTGTCCAGCAGGTGGATCCGGGTGTTGGGGACGGGCCGGCCGATCGGCACCCGGCTGCCGGCGCCGTCCGCGGGGGTCACCGGGTGCACCGACGCCCAGACGGTGGCCTCGGTCGGCCCGTACTCGTTGAACAGCGCGATGCCGGGCGAGCGGCGGAAGTGCGCCTCGACCAGGCCGGGCGGCAGCACCTCGCCGGCCAGGACGGTGGCGCGCACCGTCGCGAAGGCCTGCGGCGCGGTCTCCAGGAGCACCGCGTACTGCGAGGGCACGCCGTCGACGTGGGTGACGGCCTTGGCGCGGATCAGCGCGTCGAGCAGCCGCGGGTCCAGCACCTCGGCCTCGTCCGGCACGACGACCGTCCCGCCGCGGTGCAGCGTCCAGTACAGGCCGCCGCCGGAGGCGTCGAAGGTGAACGGCGCGAGCACCAGGTACCGCTCGGGCAGGCCGGGCGCCTCGCAGGCCGTGCGGGCGAGGGTGGAGTGCACGATCTGGCGGTGCTCGACGGCCACGCCCTTGGGGCGGCCGGTGGAGCCCGACGTGTAGATGACGTAGGCGAGGTCGTCCGGGGCGGTGTGCACGGCGGG
>NZ_JBFBDY010000605.1:0-3755 GCF_040683475.1 Kitasatospora sp. NPDC093558
GTGGGGCACCCCGCCCACCCGCCCCCCCGGCGCAGCCCCCGCAACCCGACCGCCCCCGCCGACCTCCGGGACGGCTTCGCCGGCTACACCTTCGGCGACGCCGGGGCGGCCGTCGTCGTGGAGGCGGTCGAGCGCGGCGGCATCCTCGACGTCGAGACCGAGACCGCCTCCGAGCACTGGACGGCCGGCGGCATCCCCGGCGGCGGCTCGCGGCACCCGCGCGGCGACGAGCACACCTACTTCCGGGGCGGCGGCAAGGAGTTGCGCGGGATCTTCGAGCGGATCGGCCCCGCCGTCCTGGCCCGGGTCGCGGCCCGCACCGGCCTCGGCTGGGACGACTACGCCCGGGTGCTGGTGCACCAGGTGACCGTCCCGTACCTGGACCGCTTCGTCGAGCTGACCGGGGTGCTGGCCGGGAAGCTGGTGCTCACCGTGCCCGAGCTCGGCAACCTCGCGAGCGCCACGCTCGGCCTCCAACTCGACCGGATACACGGCGAGTTGGTGCCAGGAGACAAGGTGCTGCTGATCGGCCTCGGCGGCGGCGTCAGCCTCATGACCATGGTCTGGGAGGCGTCGTGAGCGAGCGAAGCGAACTCACCATCAGGAGGTGCGACTTGGGCGCATGCCCCTGCCGAAGCGAAGCGAGGCGGGCGCATGTGACTCTCTGGGTGATCGTGCCCGCCTACCAGGAGGAGGCCCGGATCGGCGGCGTCCTGCGCGCCCTCGCCGCCCAGTGGGACCGGGACTTCACGCTGCTCGTCGCCGACAACGGCTCCACCGACGGCACCGTGGCCGCCGTCCGCGCCTTCGCCGCCGACGCGCCGTTCCCCGTCGACGTGCTCGTCGAACCCGAGAAGGGCGTCGGCTCGGCGGTCGACACCGCCTTCCGGTACGCCATCGCGCACGGCGCGACGCTCCTCGCCCGCACCGACGCCGACTGCCTGCCCGAACCCCGCTGGACGGCCGCCGCCCGCGCCGGACTGCTCGCCTCCGGCGGGCTGGTCTGCGGCCGGGTCACCGCCCGGCGCGACGAGCACGGACCGGCCGGGCGCGCGGTGTTCCTGGTGCTGGTCGCGCTCGGTGCGTTCTTCGGACGGATCCGGCCCGCCCACCACCGTCGGCACGGCTACCTCGCGCCGTACCGGATGCACGCCGGCAACAACATGGCGATCACCGCCGAGCTCTACGAGGCCGTCGGCGGCATGCCGCGCCGCCCCTCGCCCACCGACCGGGCATTCCTCAACCTGGTCCGCCGGCAGACCACCGCGATCGTCCGCCGCCGCGACATGGTCGTCCAGAACTCCACCCGCCGGATCCGCGCGTACGGCGTCCTCGGCACCGCCCGCTGGTACCTGGAGCGCGGCGCAGGCCCGCGCGCCGTCGACGTCCGCTGACACGACGTCCGCTGGCACCCCGTCCGCCGACACCCCGTCCGCTGGCACCCTGGAGGACACCGCCGTGCTCGACCGGCTCGCCCACGCCCTGCGCACCGACCGCCCCGACCGCCCCGCCGTGCTGCACCACACCCGCACCGGCGCCACCCGCACCGCGATCCGCCGCGGCGAACTCGCCGACCTCGCCGACGGCTACGCCGCAGCGCTGCACGCCCGCGGCCTCGCCCCCGGCGCCACCGTCGGCGTCGCCGTCCGGCCGGGACCGCGCGCGCTCGCCGTGCTGCTCGCCGCGCACCGGCTCGGCCTGCGCACCGCCGTCCTCGACCCGACCGCGGGACCGGACGTGCTCGCCGCCCGGCTCGGCCTCGCCCGGCCCGACCTGATCCTCGCCGACGCCGCCGCCCAGGCCGTCGCCGGCTGGGCCCGCCCGCTCGCCCGCCGCGCCGACCTCGCGCTGCCCCGGCTCGCCGCCCTCGGCCCGGTCGCCACCCTCGGCCGCAGGGCGCCCGGCTGCGCGCCCCGGCTCCGGCCCGCCACCGCCCCGCTGCCACCGGGGCGCCAGGACGGCGACGGCGACGCCGTCATCGTCTTCACCTCCGGCACCACCGCCCGCCCGCGCGCCGTCGTCCACACCCGGGCCGGCCTGGCCGCCGGGCTGGACACCGTCGCCGGCCTCGTCGCGCCGCGCCCCGGGACGACCGTCCTCGGCGGCACCTTCTTCGTCCTCGCGCCCGCCCTCGCCGCCGGAGCCACCGTCGCCCTCCCGGCCCGCAGGCCCGCCACGCTGGCCCGCCAACTGGCCCGGCTCGCACCCGCGCACACCTACCTCACCCCGCCCCAGCTGCGCACCGCGCTCGCCGCCGGGGCCCGCTTCACCGGCCGGGTCTGGACGGGCTCCGCACCCGCCGACGCCGCGCTGCTGCGCCGGGTCAAGCAGGCCGGGGCGGAGGAGGCGTGGAGCGTCTACGCGCTGACCGAACTGTTCCCGGCCGCCGCCGTCGAGGAGGCCGAGAAGAGCGCCCACGACACCGACGGCGACCTCGTCGGCGCCCCGCTGCCCGGCGTCCGCACCCGCCTCGCCGCCGACGGCGAACTCCTGCTCACCGGCCCCGGCGCCCGCCACCGCTACCTCGGCGAGGAGCCCGACCCGTGGATCCGCACCGGCGACCGCGCGGCCCTCACCCCGGACGGGCGGATCGTGCTCGCCGGCCGCCTCAAGGACATGGTGCTGCGCCGCGCCGAGAACATCTACCCGGGCCTGTACGAACCCGCGCTGCACGTCCCCGGCGTCGAACTCGCCCTGCTCGTGGGCGTTGCGGACGGCGACGGCGACGAACGGCTGGTCGCCCTCGTGCAGCCCGCGCCCGGAGCGGACGCACAGCGGGTGCGCGCCGCGCTGGCTGGCCCGCTCGACCGCATGGGCTCCGCCCGTCCGGACGCCGTCCTGTTCGGCAACGTCCCGCTCGCCGGCCGCTCCCGCAAGCCCGACCGGGCCGCCGCATCCGCCTACTGCGCACGGGAGTTGGCGACGTGATCGACCCTTCCGCCTCGGCTGCCGCCCGGCGCCGCGACCGCCGCGTCTACCTGCACAGCCACCCCGTGCTCTTCGCCGTGCTCTGCGCCACCCGCCGCCGCCCGGTGGTCCGGATCGGCCGGACGGTCCTGGTGCACGGCACCGACGCCTACCGCGAGGCGCTCACCCGCGTGCCGCTCGACCGCACCGCCACCGGCACCACCGGCGGGGCGGCGGCCCGGCTCACCGACGGCGGGCTGCTGTTCGACCAGGACGGCGACGAACACCGGGCCGCCCGGCGGGCGGTGGCGGGCGGCCTCAACTCCGGTGCGCAGGAACAGATCCGCCCGCTGTGGCAGTCGGTGCTCGCCGACACCGTGCCTGCCCTCGCCACCGGACCGCTCGAACTCGTCGGCCTCACTGCGAAGTTGGCGGGCGTCACCGCTGCCGCCCTCACCGGCACCGACGCCTGTCCGCACCAACTCGCCCAGGCCGCACGGGATACGGCGGCAGCGACGGCCCGCGAACACCTCCCCGGACCGCGCCGCCCTACGGGTGGTACCGCCGAGGCCGCCCGGCTCACCGCCCTGCTCCCCGACCCACAGGACGCCATGCTCGCCGTCGCGGCCGTGAACACCACCCTGGCCGCCGTCCCCCGCGCCGTCGCCTGGTGTGCGGACGCCGGACTCTGGCCGCAGGTCGACGAGACGACGGCCCCCCACCTGGCCGCCGAACTCCTGCGCCTGACCGCCCCGTCACCCCTGCTCCCCCGGGTCGCCGCCGCCGACGCCACCGTGGCCGGCCACCCGGTCCGGGCCGGCGACCGGCTGGTCCTGGTCGCCCGGCAC
>NZ_JBFBDY010000606.1:0-3748 GCF_040683475.1 Kitasatospora sp. NPDC093558
GGCCGTGGAGACGGGGACGCGCCGCTCGCGCAGCCGGCGGACGATCCGCTCCAGCAGGCCGTCGGCGGCTGCCGTCGGCCCCTGCTCCCACAGCAGTTGGTAGTAGCCGGGGGAGGGCATGCCGGACTGGTAGCCGGCGAAGGCGTCCAGCTGGCGGAAGGAGTACGGCACGAGGAAGCTGCCGCCCAGGGCACCGGAGGGCGGCTCCGGCACCTCCGGCCAGTCCTCGGTCGGCCAGTCCTCGGTCGGCCGGTCCTCGGTCGGCCGGTCCTCGGTCGGCCGGTCCTCCTCCGCGCTCCCCGTGGCGGCCAGGGCGCGGAGCGCGGGCGTGTGGAACCCGCCGGTCACCACCACGACCGGCCGTCCGCCGGCGCGCGCGAGCGCGGCCCGGACCCAGCGGGCCATGTACGCCTCCCGCGCCCGGTCGCCCGCCTCGGCCGCCGCATCACCGCGGACCAGCTCGAAGTAGGCGTCGAGCCGCTGCGCGAGGCCGTCCGGACCGGCCACCTCGACGAGCCGGTCCCACAGCGCGTCCACCGAGTCGGTGCCGAACCGCTCGCACAGCCGCCGCGTCGCCTGCGCGTACCGGGCCTCGGCGTCGGCGAACCGGTTGGCCAGCGGCACGGCCCGCTCGACGAAGGCCGGGTGCCAGGCCGGCAGGTCGATGAACCGCACCTGCGCGCCCGCCGCCCGCCCGCGGGTGAGCGCGACCCACTCCGGCGAGTAGTCGCACAGCGGTGTCCAGGACGTCGCCGTGCGCTCGTCGTCGCGGTAGTGGCTGAACACGGCGACGGGCAGCTCGTGGCCGAGGAGCAGTTCGTCGAGCCGGCCGTTCATGTCGGCTGGGCCCTCCACCAGCACGTAGGCCGGGCGGAGCGCCTCGACGGTGTCGGCGACCAGGCGCGCGCAGGCCGGCGAGTGGTGCCGCACGCCGATGAACACCGGCTCGCCGCTGAACACCGGCTCACCGCACGACAGTTCCGCGAGTTCCACGGCCATCAGCCGGCCAGCAGATGTCGTGCTTCGTACAGGGCCCGCCACTGCGCGCCGCGCCGGCCGCTCGCCTGCTGCTCCAGGAAGCGGCGTAGCCGGGCGAGGTCCTCCGGGCTGTCCTTGGCGGCCGTGCCCGCGAGGCAGGTCACGACGTCGGCCGCGTCACCGGGCTCGCCGCGCAGGAACCACCCGCGCACGCCGACCGCGTGTGCCACCGACACCGCCTCGGCCGTGCTCATCACGGCGGATATCCGCCCGGCCGCGCCCTGGTCGCCGCGCAGCTCGCGGAACGTCCCGACGAGCACCTCCAGCACGTCGCGGTCCGGCGCCGCCTCGACGCCCGAGCGGCGCAGCAGGGCGGCGGCCTCGGCCTCGACGAGGGCGAGCTCGGTGTCGAAGTCCGGGATCGGGAAGACCGTCTCGAAGTTGAACCGGCGTTTGAGGGCCGCGCTCATCTCGTTGACACCGCGGTCCCTGGTGTTGGCGGTGGCGATGACGTTGAACCCGGCGCGGGCGAACACCATCCCCTCCGGGCCGTCCAACTCCGGTACGGCCAGGACCCGTTCGGACAGCAGGGAGAGCAGGCAGTCCTGCACCTCCAGCGGGCAGCGGGTGATCTCCTCGAAGCGGATGACGCGGCCCTCGGCCATGCCGCGCAGCATCGGCGCGGGGACGAGGGAGCGCGGCGACGGGCCTTCGGAGACGAGCAGCGCGTAGTTCCACGAGTACTTGATCTGGTCCTCGGTGGTGGCCGCGCCGCCCTGGACGGTCAGCGTGGACGTGCCGCTGACGGCCGCCGCGATCAGCTCCGACAGCAGCGACTTGGCGGTGCCCGGTTCGCCGACCAGCAGCAGGCCCCGGTTGGTCGCCAGCGTCACCAGCGCCCGCTCCACGAGCGAGGCGTTGCCGACGAACTTGCGGCTGATCCCGGCCTCGTCGTCCCCGACGACGAACCGGCGCGCGGCCCGCAGGCTCAGCTGCCACCCGGGCGGGCGCGGGGCGTCGTCCGCGGCGCGCAGCGCGGCCAGCTCCTCCGCGTAGCGGACCTCGGCGGGCGGGCGCTGGAGCGCGATGTCCCCCACGTCGACGGCGGCCCCGACGTTCACGGCGCTCATGGTGCCGTCACCTCCTCCAGGTCGGCGAGCAGCTCGGAGGCGACGACGGGGTCGAGCTCGCCGAAGGTCGCCGGGTACTGGGTGTTGCGCCAGAAGTCGCGCGGCGAGCGGTCCAGCCAGACCGTCTCGAAGACCTGGTCGGGGAACTCGTCGACGACCCCGACCCAGATCCCCTCGTTGAGGGCGATGACGAGGTGGAGGCCCTCGCCGAGCTTCTTGGAGAACCAGCGCTCGATGCCGGCGTCCTGCGGCGTCCCGCGCTCCCAGCCACGCTTGGTCAGGCCGAGCAGCCGGCCCACCGGCACATTGCAGCCCTCGAAGCGGTGCAGGTGGCTGACGGCGGCCTCCTCCGGCGTCACGTGCCGCACCGGGCGGCCGAGTTGCGGGAACGGCTGGAGGATCTCGTAGTCCGCGAACAGCTCCGACCACGCCGCCAGGGCCTCGCCGAGGTGCAGCGGGTGGGCGAGGCGGACGGTCGCGTCGTCGGGGAGCGTGAACTCGTCGTCCTCGACGTCCGCGAACGTGCGGTCCTCGGCGACGCGGAAGGCGGTGATCACACCCTCCGTGCCGTCCGCGAGCCAGACCAGGCGCCGCACGAGGTGCCACACCAGCGGGTGGCCGACGAACAGCTCCCGGAACTCGGCCGCCGTCCAGGTCCGCCCGGCGACCATGGCCGCCTCCAGGCGGCGCACCTGGTCCGAGGCGATCGTCCGGACGTCCTTCTTCAGCGCGACGAAGCGCTTGCGCTCGGCCGGTGCCAGCTCCTGGTCGTCCCGGACGCCGGGGGCGGGCAGGTCCTTGCGCCGCTTGCCGTCCTCGTCGAGCACGAACGGGCGCAGCTGCTCGTCGAAGCCGACGGTGAAGCGGCGCGGGCCGTAGTCGACGACCGTCGTGCCGTCCGCGTCGAGCCCGAGGTCCGGCACGAGCCGGTCGGAGAGCTGGTCGCCGGTGAGGCCCAGGCCCTCGGCGACCTCGGCGATCTTCTCCTGGGCGCGCTCCTTGAGCGCCTTGAACTTCACCCGCTGGGCGATCCCGTGCAGGTGCAGGAGGGCGACGTCGCTGCCGATGGCCGCCAGCACGCCCAGCCCCTCGACCGCGCGGTGGTGGGCGCCCTGCCCGGGCCAGTCGCGCACGACGGGGGTGAGCCGGCGGACCGTCTCGTCGTCGCCGAGGAAGCCGAGCGCGTGCAGCGTCCAGCTCTCCTTGGCGGGCATCGCGACCTGCCGCCACTCCTCGAACAGCGCCCAGGCGAAGGCGGCCAGCGAGTCGGCCCGGCAGACGTCGACGACGATGGCCAGCCCGGGGTACGGATCGCCGGGCTTCGACAGCGCGAGCATCGTCAGCACGTGCCGGACGGACTCCTCCGGCAGCGCCCCGCCCCCGGTGAGCAGCAGCTGCGGCAGGACGGCGGGCTGCGCCCACGCGGGCAGCGCGGGCATCTTCGCGGGCAGGGCGTTCTCCAGCGGGTCCGCGGCCAGGGCCTCGGCGACGATCTCCGCGGCCTCCGCGCCGAAGCGGGCGGACACGGCGGCCAGCACGGCCTCGTTGCCCTCGGTGGAGGCGACCAGCCGCAGCCCCTGCTCGGCGGCGCCGCGGGCCCGGCCGACCGGGCCGACCGCGTCGGGGACGAGGAACAGGGC
>NZ_JBFBDY010000607.1:0-3733 GCF_040683475.1 Kitasatospora sp. NPDC093558
CATATCGGATGGCGCCGACCCCACTGGCGCTCCGATATCGGTGTAGGTGCGGCTGGTACGTTTCGCCCCGTCAGGTACCCCAGCGCATGTCTGCTCTTCAGGGCTGACAGGGATAGTTCGCTTCCGCCCGATCTGGCGAGGGACAGGTGAGCTGCGTGGCAGACAGCCCGGCCGGAATGCTCTGCGAGCCCTGGCGGACACCTGCGCCGAGGGCGGCGCGGTAGTGCGGCAGGAGCAGGCGACGCCCCCGGACGCCTCACCCGGAGTGCAGGTGCCGCCTTTGACTCTGCCCAAGGGCGGTGGCGCCGTCCGAGACATCGGGGAGAAGTTCGCCGCCAACCCGGTCACCGGCACGGGGTCGATGACCGTGCCGATCGCCACCAGTCCCGGCCGCTCCGGTTTCGGCCCACAGCTGTCACTGTCCTACGACTCGGGCTCCGGGAACGGTTCGTTCGGCTTCGGCTGGAGTCTGTCCCTTCCGGTTATCACCCGCAAGACTGACAAGCGGCTGCCGCTCTACCGGGACAAGCTCGACTCCGATGTCTTCGTGCTGTCCGGCCATGAGGACCTGACGCCGCTACTCGGGCCGGACGACCGGCCGAAGGACGACACCACGACCGACCCACGGTACGTGATCAGGCGCTACCGTCCGCGCGTCGACAACCTGTTCGCCCGAATCGAGCGATGGACCCGCGTCTCCGACGGTGACGTGCACTGGCGCTCGATCTCCAGCACCAACGTTCTCACGGTCTACGGTAAAGACGCCGAGTCCCGAATCGCCGACCCGCAGGATTCCGGCCGGATCTTCAGATGGCTCATTTGCGAGACCCGGGACGACAAGGGCAACGCCGTCCTGTACGAGTACAAGCAGGACGACGATTCCGGGGTCGCCCGGGGCCGGGCATGCGAGCGCAACCGCAGCGATGCGAGCCGCCGCACCAACCGGTACCTGAAGTCCATCCGCTACGGCAACCGGCACCCGTTGCTGGACGGTGGGGGTCGCCGGCCCCGCTTCCTCTCCGACCTGCCACCGGCCCAGCTCGCAGACGCGGGCTGGATGTTTGAGGTGGTATTCGATTACGGCGAGCATCTCGCCGATGCTCCCACGCCGCAGGACTCCGGCGAGTGGAAGCCCCGGAACGATCCGTTCTCCAGCTACAAGCCCGGCTTCGAGGTGCGCACCACCCGGCTGTGCCACCGGATCCTGATGTTCCATCACATCCCCGATCTGCCGAACGGACAGAAGGGCTACGAAGGCCTGGTCCGCTCCACCGACCTGCAGTACACAGAGCCGCAGGGCGACGGCGGCGAGGCGCCGTACAGCATGCTGCGCTCCGCCGTACAAAGCGGCTACCGGCGGGACGGCACCGGCTACCGGCGGCGGAGCCTGCCGCCGGTCGAGTTCGAGTACAGCCGGCCGGTCGTCCAGCAGACGGTCGAGGACATCGCCTCAGCGTCCCTGGCCAACCTGCCGGCCGGGGTCGACGGCGTGAGCTACCAGTGGGTCGACCTGCACGGCGAGGGCATTCCCGGTGTCCTCACCGAGCAGGCCGACAACTGGTACTTCACCCGCAACCTGAGCCCGGCCGGGACCGGCACCGTCGAACTGGCCCCGCTGGAGCAGGTCGCGGCCAAACCGAACCTCGCGCTCGCCGGCGGGCGGGCCCAGTTCATGGACCTGGCAGGCGACGGCCTCCACGACCTGGTCGTACTGGACGGCGACGTCCCCGGCCTGGCCGAACACGATGAGAGTGACTCCTGGCAGCCGTTCCAACCGTTCACTTCCCGCCTCAACCGCCAGCTGCACGACCCCGCAGTGAACCTCGTCGACCTGGACGGCGACGGGCGCCCGGACGCCCTGGTGATCGAGGACGACGCGTTCGTCTGGCATCCGTCCCTGGGCGAGGCCGGGTTCGGCCCGGCCCAGCGGGTCACCCGGCCGGACGACGAGGAGAAGGGCCCGCGGGTGGTCTTCACGGACGGCACCCGGTCGATCTATCTCGCCGATCTCAGCGGAGACGGCCTCGCCGATCTCGTCCGGATCCGCAACGGCGAGGTCTGCTACTGGCCCAACCTCGGCCACGGCCGCTTCGGCGCCAAGGTGACGATGGACGACATCCAGCCCTTCGACCGCCCCGACCAGTTCGACCCGAAGCGGATCCGGCTCGCCGACATCGACGGCTCCGGCACGACCGACCTGATCTACCTGCACCAGGACGGCGTACGGCTGTACTTCAACCTCTCCGGCAACGGCTGGAGCGAGCCGGTGCCGCTCGCCGTCTTCCCCCGGATCGACGACCTGGTGTCGATCACCACCGCCGACCTGCTAGGCAACGGAACCGCCTGTCTGGTCTGGTCCTCGCCGCTACCGGGCGACACCGGGCGGCCGATGCGATACGTCAACCTGATGGGCGAGGGCAAACCGCACCTGCTGGTCGGGGCCGTCAACAACCTCGGCGCCGAGACCGTCATCCGGTACGCGCCCTCGACGAGGTTCTACCTGCAGGACAGGCGCAAAGGCGAGCCCTGGGCCACCCGGCTGCCCTTCCCGGTGCACGTGGTCGAGCGGGTGGAGACGCACGACCGGATCAGCCGCAACCGGTTCGTCACGCGGTACGACTACCACCACGGCTACTTCGACGGCGAGGAGCGCGAGTTTCGAGGGTTCGGCACCGTGGACCAGTGGGACACCGAGGAACTCGGCGCGTTCACCGAGACCGGTGCCCTGCCCAAAGCCAACGAAGACCCCGCCTCGCACGTGCCACCCGTCCTCACCAGGACCTGGTTCCACACCGGTGCCCCCGGCGGAGCGAGCTACCTCCCACCCGGCGAGCTGAACGCTCCCCCACCGCCCGCCGGGCTGACAGCCGCCGAGGAGCGCGAGGCCCACCGGGCCCTCAAGGGGCTGATGCTGCGCCAGGAGATCTACGCCCAGGACGGCAACCCCGCGCAGAAGCACCCGTACACCGTCACCGAGCAGACCTTCGCCGTCCAACTGGAGCAGCGCCAGGGCGGCAACGAGCACGCGGTGTTCGTACCGCACCCCGCCGAGGTCCTCGACCGCCACCTCGAACGCAACCCCGACGACCCGCGCGTGCAGCACTCCCTCACCCTCGAGGTCGACCCCTTCGGGAACGTGCTGAAATCGGCGGTGATCGGCTACAGCCGGAGTCAACCCTCGCCGCTCCAACACGACGCCGACCAGGCCCGGCAGACCACACCACTGCTGACATACACCGAGAACGCCGTCACCACGCCGATCGACGACGTGACCCAGTTCCCCGACGACCACCACACCCCGCTGCCGGCCGAGAGCCGCACCTTCGAACTCACCGACTACCCGCCGACCGGCACCCGGAGGCGCTACCAGGCCTCGGACTTCGTCGAACCCGACCCCGCCGCCCCCGGCCGCCTGCGCCACGTCTACGACCACGAGGTCGGCTACGAGGAAATCGCAAGCAGTCACCGGCAACGGCGGCCGATCGAGTGGCAACGCACCCTCTACCGCCGCGACGACCTGACCGCGCTGCTCCCGCTCGGCCATGCCGAACCGCGGGCACTGCCGGGCGAGAGCTACCGACTGGCCTTCACCACCAAGCTCATCGCGACAGTCTTCCAGCGCGACGGCCTGCCGCTGCTGCCGGATCCCGCCCAGGTGCTCGGCACGCTGGGCGGAGACGGCGCTGGCTACCAGTTCGGCACGGACCTGACGGCCAACGGCCGGTTCCCTGCC
>NZ_JBFBDY010000608.1:0-3732 GCF_040683475.1 Kitasatospora sp. NPDC093558
GCCGGCCCCGCGCGGAGGGGGCGCCCCAGACCTGAGCACTGTTCTTCATGATCCGGCCTTCACGGTCCGGCATCGAAGCGCCGGACCGTGAAGAACAGGCCAGGGAACCGCGACCGGTCAGAAGTCCCACCCGTCCGCGTCGGTGACCGGCGCGACCGGCGTGACCGGCGTGGCCGCCGAGGCCGCGAAGGAGTCGCCCGCCATGCCGGCGGCGAGCGTGGTGCCGTCGGCCGGGTCGATCAGGAGGAACGATCCGGTGCGCCGGGAGTCGGCGTAGGAGTCGAGCGCGAGCGGCTCGGCGGTGCGGACCCTGACGCGGCCGATGTCGTTGGCGACGAGGCGGCCGGGCTGCGGGTGCTGGGAGAGGTCGTCGAGCGTGAGGCGCGACGGGATGTCCTCGACGATCGCCTTCACCGTGCGGGTGGTGTGCTTGAGCAGCACCCGGGCGCCGACGGTGAGCGGGGTGTCGGCGACGTGGCAGACGGTCGCCTCGACGTCCTTGGCGATCCGGGGCGGCCGCTCTCCGCCGGTGAGCATGTCGCCGCGGCCGATGTCGATCTCGTCGGAGAGCCGGACGCTGAGCGACGAGCCCGCCGACACGGCGTCCGCCGACTGCCCGAGGACGTCGAGCGCGGTGATGGTGGTGGCGCGCCCGGAGGGCTGCACGGTGACCGTCTCCCCGACCCGCAGCCGGCCGGTGAGCAACTGGCCCGCGTAGTACCGTTCCCCGCCGTGCCGGATGACCACCTGGACGGGGAACCGGGAGGGGCCGTCCGCCTCGCCGTCCCCCAGTTCCACCGATTCCAGGTGCTCCAGGACGGTGGGGCCGCCGTACCAGTCCATCCGCGCGGACGGTTCGACGACGTTGTCCCCGGCCAGTGCCGACACCGGGATGGCGGTGACCTCGGGGACGCCCAGCTCGGTGGCGTAGGCGGTGAACTCCCCGGCGATGGCGGCGAAGACGGGCTCGGCGTAGTCGACGAGGTCCATCTTGTTGACGGCGAGGACGACGTGCGGCACGCGCAGCAGGGCGGCGATCGCGGCGTGCCGGCGGGTCTGCTCGACGACGCCGTTGCGGGCGTCGACCAGGATGACCGTGAGCTCGGCGGTGGACGCACCGGTGACCATGTTGCGGGTGTACTGCACGTGGCCCGGGGTGTCGGCGAGGATGAACCGCCGCCTGGGGGTGGCGAAGTAGCGGTAGGCGACGTCGATGGTGATGCCCTGCTCGCGCTCGGCGCGCAGCCCGTCGGTGAGCAGCGCCAGGTCCGCGCCCTCGGCGCCGCGCGTGCGCGAGGCGTGCTCGACGGCCTCCAGCTGGTCGGCGAGCACCGACTTGGAGTCGTACAGCAGGCGCCCGACGAGCGTGGACTTGCCGTCGTCGACGGAGCCGGCGGTGGCGAAGCGCAGCAGGGTGGTGGCGGTGCCGGTCTGGGTCATGCCAGCCTGGGTGGTACCGGTCATGGTTAGAAGTACCCTTCGCGCTTGCGGTCTTCCATCGCCGCTTCGGAGAGCTTGTCGTCGGCCCGGGTGGCGCCCCGCTCGGTGAGGCGGGACGCGGCGATCTCGGCGATGACCTTCTCGACGGTCGTGGCGTCGGAGTCGACGGCGCCGGTGCACGACATGTCGCCCACGGTCCGGTAGCGGATCAGCCGGACCTCGACCGTCTCGCCGTCGCCCGGGCCGCCCCACTCGCCGGCGGTCAGCCACATGCCGCTGCGCCGGAAGACGGGCCGCTCGTGCGCGTAGTAGATGCCGGGGAGCTCGATCTTCTCGCGGGCGATGTACTGCCACACGTCGAGCTCGGTCCAGTTGGAGAGCGGGAAGACGCGCACGTGCTCGCCGGGGGCGTGGCGGCCGTTGTAGAGCTGCCACAGCTCGGGGCGCTGGCGGCGCGGGTCCCACTGGGAGAACTCGTCGCGCAGCGAGAACACGCGTTCCTTGGCGCGGGCCTTCTCCTCGTCGCGCCGCCCGCCGCCGAACACCGCGTCGAACCGCTCGGCCTGGATCTTCTCCGTCAGCGGCACGGTCTGCAGCGGGTTGCGGGTGCCGTCGGGGCGCTCGCGCAGCCGGCCGTCGTCGATGTAGTCCTGGACGGAGGCGACGTGCAGGTGCAGCCCGTGTTCGGCGACGACGCGGTCGCGGTACTCGATGACCTCGGGGAAGTTGTGCCCGGTGTCGACGTGCAGGAGCGAGAACGGCACGGGCGCCGGCGCGAACGCCTTCAGCGCCAGGTGCAGCATGACGATGGAGTCCTTGCCGCCGGAGAAGAGGATCACCGGCCGCTCGAACTCGCCCGCGACCTCGCGGAAGATGTGCACCGACTCGGACTCCAGGACGTCCAGGTGGGTGAGCGCGGGGATGTGGTCCTCGACCAGGTCGACGTGGCGGGAGCTCATATCAGGCGCCTTTCCGCCAGCAGGCTGAGGAGGACCGACGAGGACTCGTCGACGGACTGCTCGTGCGCGGGGATCGAGAGGTCGGGCGCCTGCGGCGCCTCGTACGGGTCGTCGACCCCGGTCAGTCCGGTGATCTCCCCCGCGGCCTGCTGGGCGTACAGGCCCTTCACGTCGCGCTCGGCGCAGGTGCTCGACGGCGTGGTGACGTGGATCTCCAAGTAGGGCGTGTGGGAGGTCGCGTGGCGCTCCCGGACGGCTTGTCGGCTGTCCGCGAAGGGCGCGATGGCCGGGACCAGCACCAGCACGCCGTTGCGCGCCAGGACCTCGGCGACCATCCCGATGCGCTGCACGTTCGTGTGCCGGTCCTCGCGGCTGAACCCGAGGCCCGCGGAGATGGTCCGGCGGAACTCGTCGCCGTCGAGCACCTCCACCCTGCGGCCCTCGGCGCGCAGGCGCTGCGCCACGGCGTGGGCGATCGTCGTCTTTCCCGAACTGGGCAGGCCCGTCAGCCAGACCGTCGCACCGCACTCGCACTCGCGCGTCGTCGTGTGGCTGGTGTGGCTGGTATGCAGCTCCGTCTTCACCGGCGTGTCGCTCTCTTTCTGGGGGTCCAGCGGATTTTGGGGGTCCAGCGGGGACACCTGTGGTCGTCCGGGGCCCGGCGGCCGGCCGCCGGGCGGGTCTCAGGCCAGTGCGGCGAGCCGGTCGAACAGCTCGCGTACCGGCACGTCGGGGTCGGCCGCGGCCGCCGCCAGCGCGGTCAGCCACTGCCGCAGCACGAGCGCCGCCTCGGCCGCGCTGAAGTAGTCGGTGGCGTAGTCGGCCCGCACGTCCCAGCCGCGGCCGTCCGCGACGGCGTACTGGAGCCAGTCGAACTTCGCCGAGGCCCCGCCGACGTGCACCCGCCGGCACCGCAGCCCGGGCAGTTCCAGCCGGCTCGGCGACTGGTCGAGCACCAGGCAGACGCGGCTCAGGTGCTCGCCGGACAGCACCCCGCGGGTGCGGGTGACACCGCCGCCGAGCAGGGCGTAGGGCACGTTGCGGTGCCGCAGCACCGCCAGGGAGGTGCGCTTGGCTGCGGTGCACACCTCGCCGAACGTGGCGTCGGCGGGGATGCGGTAGCGCACCGGGAGGAGGTCGGTCAGACAGCCGAAGACGTCGTCGAGGTCCGGCTCGCCGCGGCGGGAGACGGGGCTGCCGATGACGACGTCCTCGCCGTTCACGGCCGCCGCGGTGACCGCCAGGCAGGTGGTCATCAGGACGTGCGGCGTGGTGCGCAGCGCGCGGGCCGCCTCGCGGACGGCGTCGCCCAGCTCCGCGGGGACGGTGACGC
>NZ_JBFBDY010000609.1:0-3730 GCF_040683475.1 Kitasatospora sp. NPDC093558
GAGGACGAGTCCGAGCCGCCAGTCGAGTGCCAGGACGACGATCCCCAGCACGGTCGGGACGGTGATGAGCTGGATGAAGAGCGTGGAGAGCGAGGAGATGGCGGCCGCCGCGGTGGTGGCGTTGTAGCCGACGACGGAGGTCAGGTCGCCGGCCGCCCGGCGGGCGAGCTCCTGCTGCGGCATGGACCGGAGTCGGGCTCCGAGGCGGAGCCTGGTGGTCCGGGTGACGAGGTGCCAGTAGTCGTAGGTGAACGCCGTCTCGCGCACGCGCAGCGCCGCTTCGCCGGCGACCAGGGCCGCCAGCAGCCCGTCCCTCGTCCAGGCGCGGCCGGTGCGAACCGGCTCGCGGGTCAGTTCCGCTAGCAGGGGGATGAACGTGGCGTAGGCGGCGGCCTGAACGAGGGAGGCCGCGACCGAGACCCGCAGGGTGCTGCGGAACTGCGGGGCGTACGGGCCTGCGGCGGTGAGCATCAGGCGAAGGATCCGCCTCATCGGACAGTCTCCCGGTCGGTGGTGAGGCCCCAGCGGGCGGCCTGTTCGTGGCGGGCCCACAGCTGGGCGTATCGGCCCCCGGCGGCGACGAGTTCGGCGTGCCGTCCGCGTTCGGCGACCCGGCCGCCGTCGAGGACCACGATCTGGTCGGCGTCGACGATGGTGTTGAGTCGGTGGGCGATGATCAGGACGGTCCGGCCGTGGGTGAGCCGGGCGATGGCCTGCTGGATCGCGGCCTCGCTCTCGGGGTCGGCGAAGGCCGTCGCCTCGTCCAGGATCACGATCGGCGCGTCGGAGAGGATCGCCCGGGCGATGGTGATGCGCTGGCGCTGCCCGCCGGAGAGGAGCCCGCCGCGCTCGCCGACCTGGGTGTCGTAGCCGTCGGGCAGCTCGCGGGTGATGAACTCGTGTGCTGCGGCAGCTGCGGCCGCGGCCCGGACTTCGGCGTCGGTCGCGTCGGGGCGTGCGAGCCGGATGTTCTCGGCAACGGTGCCCGTGACCAGGAAGGGCTCCTGGAAGACCAGGGCGATGTGCCGGAGGAGGTCCTCGCTGCCGATCTTCCGCACGTCGACGCCGCCGATGCACACGGAGCCCAACTCGACGTCGTGGAAGCGCGGAATGAGCCTGGCCACCGTGGACTTGCCGGAGCCGGACGGTCCGACCAGCGCGCACACCGTGCCGGCCGGGATGTCGAGGTCGATGCCGTCGAGAGCCGGGCGGCCCCGGTCGGCGGCGTAGCGGAAGGTCACGTTGTGGAGTGTGACGGCCGAGCCCTCCGGTTGGCGGGGGTGCTCCGGTTCGGGGAGGGCGGGGGCGCCGAGGAGTTCGGTGATCCGGACGGCCCCGGCCTTGGAGTCGTTGATGTGGTTGGCCAGGTGCATCAGGGGTGCCACGGCTTCGATCGGCAGGGCGCCGATCAGCAGGCCGAGCAGCAGGTCGGTGTCGGAGATCCAGCCGGCCGCGCGCATCGGCACGGCGGTGGCCGCGATGAGCAGCAGGGTGGGGAGCGGCACGATGAACAGCCGGGTCAGCAGGCCGGAAGCCCGCGAAGTGGCGAGCCAGCCGGCGACGGATTCGGTGAACTCGCCGACGGCGGTGGAGAACCGGCGGAAGGATCCCTGTCCGTCGTCGAAGGTCCGCACGATCGGCATGCCCTGGACGAACTCGACCACGGCGGCGTTGACGCTCTCGTTCGCCTGGTTGTAGCGCTCGCGCTGCTGGGTGTAGTCGCGGGAGAGCAGGGACAGGCACACCATGGCGATCGGGAGGACGAGGAGGACGGCGAGCAGCAGCCGCCACTGCACCGCGCCGAGGGCGAGCAGCGCGGCGAGGGGCTGGGCGATGCCGGATCCGACGAACGGCAGGGCGTCGGCGACCACGTTGTGCAGCGACTTGACGTCGTCCTGCATGATCTTCTTGATCCGGCCCGAGCCCAGCCGCTGCACCTCCCCCAGGGGCATTCCGGCGAGTGCGTCGGCGATCCTGCCGCGCAGGACCACCTCCAGGCTGTAGCTGGCCTCGTGGGCGAGGTGCTCGGCGAGGCAGCGAGCGGCGAACGCGGTCACCAGGGCGGCCAGCGCCCCGACCGTCCAGGCGGTGATGTCGGACCGGTTACCGGAAAGCAGTGCGCCGACGGCGAATGCCGCGCAGAGGTGGCCGACGACCGCTCCGATGCCGCCGAGTACGCCGAGGAGGGCCGCGCGCCCGAGCCTGGCGCGAACGGCCGGGGCGAGTGCGACCAGGTCCAGGACGCTTCCCAGTCCGCCCTTGCTCATCGCACGCCTCCGGCGATCAGAGCGGCCAGCTCCCGCTTGTTGACCTTGCCGAGTGCGGTGCGGGGGAAGGAGTCCAGCACCTCGATCCGGTCCGGCAGTTTGAAGGCCGCGAGGCCGAGCCTGGTGAGGTGCGCGTTGAGTTCGGCGCGGGTCGGCGGGGTGCCCCGGGTGATGACGCAGGCGCAACTGCGTTCGCCCAGGGTGTCATCGGGGATGCCGACGATCGCGACGTCGTGGACGGCCGGGTGGCCGAGCAGGTGGTTCTCGACCTCCTCCACCGGGATCTTGTCGCCGCCGCGGTTGATGACGTCCTTGACCCGTCCCTCCACCACCAGGTGTCCGCTGGGCAGTTGGCGGACGAGGTCGCCGGTGCGGTAGTAGCCGTCGGGAGTGAAGGCGGTTCGGTTGTGGTCCTCGGCGCGGTAGTAGCCGCGCAGGGTGTACGGGCCGCGTACGTGGAGCTCGCCGACTGCGCCGGGTGCCACCTCGTGGTCGTCGGCATCGACGATCCGCAGTTCGTCGTCGGCGGCGAGCGGGTGGCCCTGGGTGTGCAGGACCAGCTCGTCGGGGTCGTCCTGCCGGGTGAAGTTGAGGAGTCCCTCGGCCATGCCGAAGACCTGCTGGAGCCGGCAACCGAGGGTGGGCGTGATCCGTGCGGCGGTGTCGGGCTTGAGCCTGGCCCCGCCGACCTGGAGCAGTCGCAGGCTGCTGAGATCGGCGTCGGCCCACTCGGCGGCCTCCAGCCAGAGCAGGGCCAGCGGTGGGACGAGGGCGGTGACGGTGACGCGTTCGCGCTCGATCAGGCGGAAGGCGTCGTCCGGGCTGGGGGTGGGACTGAGCACGACGGTGCCGCCCGCGTACAGGGTGCCGAGGACGCCGGGACACGCCAGCGGGAAGTTGTGGGCGACGGGCAGGGCGGCCAGGTAGCGGGTGTCGGCGTCGAGTCCGGTCACGGCTGCGCTGGCGGTGAGGTTGTAGACGTAGTCGTCGTGCGTGCGCGGGATCAGCTTGGGGACTCCGGTGGTGCCGCCCGACAGCAGGAGCAGGGCGACGTCGGCGGGATCCGGGCCGGGCAGTGGTCCCGGTTCGGCGTCGAGATCCGCCAGGGCGGTGAACTCATCCGGGTCGCCCACGATCAGGACGTGGCGCAGGGCCGGTGCCTGGGCACGGACGGTCCGGGCCAGGGGTCGGTGGTCGAATCCCAGGTGGGTTTCCGGTGCCACGTAGGCGACGGCCTCGGAGAGCCGGGCGAGGTGGACGATCTCGGTCTCTCGGTGGGCGGGAAGGGCGTAGACGGGGATCGCCCCGAGCCGGAACAGCGCAAAGGACAGGGCGAGGAACTCGGCCACGTTCGGCAGGTGCACCACCACCCGGTCCCGGGGCGCGATGCCCAGGGCGTGCAGGCCGGCGGCCAGCCGGTCGGCGCGTTCGTCGAGTTCGCGGTAGCTCCAGCGGCGGCCGCC
>NZ_JBFBDY010000610.1:0-3726 GCF_040683475.1 Kitasatospora sp. NPDC093558
CCGCACCCTGGAGCGACGGCCGGAGGCCGTATCGGGGGCATCGGCCTCGCGCGGGAAGCCGGCTCGGCCCCGCGCGAGGGCTTCGTCAGCCCCGGGTCAGGTGGCGGCCGATCACGAGCCGCTGGATCTGGTTGGTGCCCTCGACGATCTGCAGCACCTTCGCCTCGCGCATGAACCGCTCGGCCGGGAAGTCCTGCGTGTAGCCGTAGCCGCCGAGCACCTGGACGGCGTCCGTGGTCACCCGCATCACGGTGTCGGTGCAGAACAGCTTGGCCATCGCCGCCTGCTTGGAGAACGGGCGGCCCGCGTCGCGCAGCCGCGCGGCGGACAGGTACAGCGCCCGGCCGGCCTCGATCTGGGTGGCCATGTCGGCGAGCATGAACGACAGGCCCTGGAACTCGGCGATCGGACGGCCGAACTGCTTGCGGGTGCCGGCGTACTCGACCGCGAGGTCCAGCGCGGCCTGGGCGACGCCGATCGCGCACGCGGCGATGCCGAGGCGGCCGGAGTCGAGGGCGGCGAGGGCGATCTGGAAGCCCTGCCCCTCCTCGCCGACGAGGCGCTCGCGCGGGACGCGGGCGCCGTCGAAGTGCACCTGCGCCGTCGGCGAGGAGCGCATGCCCATCTTGTGCTCCGGCGCGGCGAACGACAGGCCGGGCTGGTCGCCGGGGACGAGCAGGCAGCTGATGCCCTTCGGGCCGTCCACGCCGGTGCGCACCAGGGAGCTGTAGAAGTCCGCCTGCCCGCCGTGGGTGATCCACGCCTTCGTGCCGTTGACGACGTACTCGTCGCCGTCCAGCTCGGCGCGGGTGCGCAGCGCGGCGGCGTCCGAGCCGGACTGCGGCTCGGAGAGGCAGTAGGCGCCGAGCTGCTCGCCGGAGAGCATGCCGGGCAGCCAGGCGGCGCGCTGCTCCTCGGTGCCGAAGGTGGCCAGCGCGTGGCAGGAGAGCGTGTGCACGCTCACGCCGAGGCCGACGGCCAGCCAGCCGGCCGACAGCTCCTCCAGGACCTGGAGGTAGACCTCGTAGGGCTGCTCGCCGCCGCCGTACTTCTCGTCGTAGGGCAGCGAGAGGATGCCGGCCTCGCCGAGCGTGCGGAAGACGTCGCGCGGGAAGCGGTCGGCGGCCTCGTCCTGCGACGCACGCGGCTTGAGCTCGCGCTGGACCAGCTCCCGGGTGAGGTTGAGCAGCTCGCGGGCCTCCTCGGTGGGCAGCTGGCGGTCCACGGGCTTCGCGGGGGAGGTGGTCATGGCGGCGGTCGCCTCCTCGATCGGGCGCCGGGATCCTGGTTCGGCAGGTCCGGCGCGGGTGTGGCAGGTCGGCCCGACCGGCACCGGGTTGCGGTGAACGGCCGTTCACAGGCGTGGCGAAGTGAGTATGCCCGAAAGCCGCACCGACGTCACGACCTGCCCATATGAACTGTCCGGAGTGGCCGGGTACGGCACCGTAGGGTTGACGATGTGGCTGCTTCCGATACCCCAAACCCCCGTGATGGCTTGATCACGCCGTCCGAACCGGGCGCGCCGCGTACTCCGCGCGCCCCGGGCGCTCCGGGTGCGCCGGGCGCTTTGGGTGCCATGGGTGCGCCGGGCGCTCTGGGTGCTCCGGGTGCCCTGGGCGCCCTCGCCGCGGAGCTTCGCGCGCTGCCGCCGTCCTGCGGCCCGGTGCGGCTGGTCGCCGTGGACGGGCACGCGGGCTCGGGCAAGACGACGTTCGCCGGGCGGCTGGCCGGGGCGCTGGGCGGCGTGCCGGTGGTCCACCTCGACGACCTCGCCACCCACGCCGAGCCGTTCGGCTGGGCCGGGCGGCTGCACGACCAGGTGCTGGAACCGCTGGCGGCGGGGCGGGACGCCGCGTACGACGTGTACGACTGGACGCTGCGGCGGTTCGCGGCCACCGCAGCGGTGCCGGTGGCGCCGGTGGTGCTGGTGGAGGGCGTCGGGGCCGGGCGGCGCGAGGTGCGGCCGTGGCTCGCGCGGCTGATCTGGATGGACCTGGACGCCGCCACCGCCCGGCGCCGGGGCGAGGAACGGGACGGGCCGGAACTGGCCGAATTCTGGGTGGGCTGGGCGCGCGCCGAATCGGCGCATTTCGCCGCCGACCCGAGCCGCCCGCACGCCGGGACGCGCGTCGACGGAGTGACCGGACGGATCTCGCCGGGCACCGTCGGTGAACCTTCAACAAGCCCTTGACCTGCACAGTCACCGCGTCCTAAGTTCTCCCCAGGCGCCGGAACGAAAGCTTCCGGCCACCGCGGACCCGGCATCCCCGGCTTGTTCCCCCGTGAGCCGGGGGTGCCGTCCGCGCCCGTCGCGAAATGCGCTCCCCCATCGGCCGACGTGCCCAACAACCGCGCGCACGATCGCATTTGAACCGGTGCGGCACCCTTCCGGATCAGCGCGGCCCCGGTACGATTTGCACCAGGCGCATCTGCGCCCCGGGGGCTTGCGATCTCCGGCCGGCTCCGCGCACGCGGCCCGCGGGCCGAGCCCCCGGGCCACACCGCGGGGGGCGTGAGTGACGACGGTGGACAGTTCCGACAGCAACGCGGGCGGCCCGGACCGGCTCGCCGACCGGGCCTGGCTGCGCGCCATGGACGCCTACACGGCGGGCGCCTACGCCCGCGCCGAGGAGGAGTTCCGCGCGGCCGTCCGGCTCGACCCTGGCATGGCCGACGCGTGGCTCGGCCTGCACGCCCTGCGCAGCGACACCTCGGCCGCCCTGCTCGCCATGTACCGCCACCAGAAGCGCTTCGGCGAGCAGCGCCGCCGCCACCGCCGGCCGCTCAGTTCCTGGTACTGGCTGGGCTGGTGGGTGCAGCCGGTACTGGAGGACGCCCGCGACCTCGCGCTGGCGCACGCCTCGCACTGGCTGGACGGCCGACACCTGGCCGAGCTCGACCGCGCGCTGGAGCAGTGCCCGGCGCCCAGCGAGGACCCGTCCGCCCAGTTCCTCTACGCCTGCCGGTCCTACCTGCTCAAGGACTGGGAGCAGCTGATCCGCGACACCGACCGGCTGCTCGACGACGCGATGCTCGGCATCGAGGCCGGGCTGTTCGCCGGCATGGCGCGGGTCCGGCTGGACATGTGCGCCCAGGCGCAGGCCCCGCTGGCGGCCTCGCTGGCCCGCTGCCGCTCCGAGCAGCCGCAGCGCAAGGAGCTGCGGTACTGGCTGGGGCGGGCGTACGAGGGGGCCGGGCGCAGCGCGGCGGCGCTGCCGCTGTACCGGGCGGTGCACCGGGCCGATCCGGCGTTCATGGACACCGCGGCCCGGCTGGCCGCGATTTCGGCGGAGGACGCGCTCGCGGACGGCCTGCTGGAGGGCGGGCGCTCGGGCGGGGTGGAGGAGGCGTACCCGGACGAGGTGTCGCCGGAGGAGATCGCTCCGGAGGGGCTCCTGCCGGGCCTGCAGTCGCCGGGGGCGTTCGCGCCCAACGGGCTTTCGTCGAACGGGCGTTCGGCGAACGGGGTTTCGGCGAGCGGGATTTCTCCCGGCGGGCTGTCGCCGGACGGCCTCTCGGACGGGCTTGCGTCGGACGACTATTCGCCCGACGGCCTTTCTCCCGACGGACTCTCGCCCGACGGCTTGGCTCCCGACGGACTCTCGCCCGACGACATCGAGTACCAGGACGCGTACGGCCAGGCGCCCGAGTACCCGAACGGCGTCGGGTACGGCGAGGAGGCGGCGCCGACGGACGCCCCGCCGAAGGCCGCCGGTGAGCGCTCGG
>NZ_JBFBDY010000611.1:0-3726 GCF_040683475.1 Kitasatospora sp. NPDC093558
GGCGCGGGGGTACTGGCGGCGGCCGTCGTGGCCACCGTGCTGGTCGTCAACAACCAGAGCGGCGGCGGCAAGAACGAGATGGTGCCGACCGCCAACGAGGTCGCGCTGCAGTCGCCGGGCGACTCCGGCCCCGACCCGTTCACCCAATCGGTGGAAACCACCCCGGTGAGCGCCCCGGCCCCCGCCCCGGTGACCTCCGCCGCGCAGCAGCCCGGCCAGAGCGCCTCGCCGGCCGCCATCCACAGCGTGCAGGGCACGTCCAGCGGGGTCTACGGCGGGACGATGTCCAAGCCGAGCTGCGACACCGAGCGGCTGATCGCGATGGTCTCGACCGGCGACGTCGGCCGGGCCTGGGCGTCGGCCGCCGGCATCGACCAGGGCTCGATCCCGTCCTACCTGCGCTCGCTCACCTCGGCGTACCTGCGCGTCGACACCCGGGTGACCAACCACAACTACAAGAGCGGCGCCGTGACGGAGTACCAGTCCGCGCTCCAGGCCGGCACCGCCGTCCTGGTGGACGCGCAGGGCGTGCCCCGCGTGCGCTGCTCGTGCGGCAACCCGCTGAAGCCGCCGAAGCTGGTCGCCGACGCCAAGTACATCGGGAAGCCGTGGCAGGGCTTCCAGCCGACCACGCTGATCATCGTCGTGCCGGCGCCGCAGCCGGTGACCGAGATCATCCTGGTCAACATCCAGACGGGCGGCTGGTTCGCCCGCCTGACCGGGCGGCTGGAGGTGATCGACCGGCACGTGGAGGAGCCGAAGGGACCGCTCGTGCCGTGGATCCCGCCGCCCGCGGTGTGGAAGCCGGGCACACCGTCGGGGACGGCCTCGACGTCGACCAAGGGGTCCGCGTCGGCGACGACGTCGGGTCCGACCACCCCGGGAGCGACGACGTCCGGGTCCACCACATCCGGGTCCACGACCTCCGGCTCAACCACATCCGGGTCGACCACGTCGGGCTCCACGACCTCGGGTTCGACCACCTCGGGTTCGACCACGTCCGGCTCGACGACCTCAGGCTCCACCACGTCGGGCTCCACGACCTCCGGGTCCACGACCTCGGGCTCGACCACCACGTCGAGCGGGCCGTCGTCCACCTCGGGCTCGCCGTCCGAGACGAAGGCGACGGCGTCCCAGACACCGACGTCGACGGCGTCCACCGCGTCCAAGACACCGACGGCCACCTGCCAGCCGTCCGGCGCGACCGGCACGCTGCCGACCTGCCCGCCCACGACGACCGCCCTCAAGACGACGGCCGCAGGCACCACGTCCGCGGGCACGACGTCCGCAGGCACCACGACGTCGTCGACCACGACCGCCCACACGCCGACGGCGACGTGCGCGACCACCGCCCCGACGACCCTCCCGCCCTGCGCCACGACCTCGGCCGCGACGCCCTGACCGTGCAACTCCCCTGCTCCCACCGGCCGTTCGAGCGGCCGGTGGCAGCGGCACGCCTCAGGGCAGCAGCACCCGGGTGTCGTCCGGCCCGAGCACCCGGCCGTCCGCCGCCCGCACCTCCACCGGCGCGATCGGCACGTCCGACTCCCGCTCGACGAGCCGCGCCCGTGGCTCGTCCGCCTCGAAGAACCACCGGTCGCCCCACTGCCGCAGCGCCGTGACCACCGGGAACAGCGCGCGCCCCTTCTCGGTGAGCAGGTACTCCCGGTACGGGCTGCCGTCGGCGGCCGGCGCGAGCTCGAAGACGCCGTTGGCGACGAGGTTGGCCAGGCGAGCCGACAGGATGTTCTTCGCGAGGCCGAGGTTCTTCTGGAACTGCCCGAAGCGGCGCAGGCCGTCGAACGCGTCGCGGACGATCAGCAGCGTCCAGCCGTCGCCGACGACGTCGAGCGGACGGGCGACCGGACAGACCGACTCCTCGTGCGTGGTGCGCTTCGGCACGTCCGTCACCTCTCCTGCTCGGTCGTTTCCGTCACCCAGGGTATCGGTCACTCAGGGTATCGGTTGCTTATCGAAACCGGTGGGCGTTCGAGGGCAGGCCGTGGGGCGGCGACCGCCGAGTCCGGTCGCCGCCCCACGGAAGCGCCGACGCTCAGTCCACGCAGGGGATCCCGCCCGCCTTGACCGCCGGCCCCTGCATCGGCAGGCCCGCCGCCGGATCGCCGACGTCGCCCGAGGAGGGAGCGGCGGACGGCGTGGCGCTGGGCGTGGCCGCCCGGGCGCTGCCGAGGGTGACCACGACGTGCCCGGCGGGCACGCCCGAGGCCGGCGTCGCGGTGACGCCGTAGCGGGCGGCGATCGCCTGGGCGTCGGCCTTGGCGCCGCTGCCGTACGTCACCGTGCTGTTCTTCGCCTTGCCCGCCGCGTCGCCCACCTTGCCCGCCGGGTAGCCGAGCTCGGTGAGCGCCTTGGACTCGTTGGCCGCCGCGCCCGGCCCGGCGGCCGTCACCGCGAGGACGTCCACGGTCGCCATGACCAAGGCCGGCGCCGTCGACGCCGCCGCCGTCGTGGGCGCGGCGCTCGGGGAGGCGGTGTCCCCGGCGTCGGGCGGGGCCTGGACGGGCGCCGGGTCGCGGCTGAAGAGCTGCCGGGTGATCTTCTTGATCAGGTCCGGGTTGACGGTGTTGACCTCCTGGCCCCCGACCGTCTTGAACCCGGTGATCGGCAGGGTGTTGAACTCGACGTTGCCGCCGGTGAGGTTGGGCGCCTGCTGGGCGAAGTCGAGGATGTTCCACTCGTTGTCGATGACGACGTCCTTCTTCACCACCCCGAACAGCTTCTGCATCTGCCCGAAGTCGTTGAGGATGCCCTGCTGCTTGAGCTTGTACTCGACCGACGAGATGAACGCCTGCTGGCGGTGGGTGCGGTCGAGGTCACCGTTGGTGAGGTGGTGGCGCTGGCGGACGAACGAGAGCGCCTGGGCCGCGTCCAGCGAGCTGATGCCGGCCGGCAGCTTGAGCCCGGTGCCGCCGCCCTCGTGGCTCGCGGTGCGGGCGATGATCGGGTCGTCGACCGGGTGGTTGAGGCAGACCTGGATCGGTTCGACCGCCTTGGCGATGTCGTAGAAGCCGATCAGGTTCACCTCGGCGAAGTGGTCGATCGGGACGTCCAGGAAGCTCTGCACGGTCTGGATGGTTGCCGAGCGGCCCGCCTCGCGGCTCTGCCGCTCCAGCTCCGCCTTGGAGAGCCCCTTGTTGGCGAGCTTCGCCTCGGCGGCCTCCTTGGCGATCCCGTACGCCTCCTTGATCTTGTGCATCTTGCCGTCCGCGCCGACGGTCTGCACGTAGTCGTCGCGCGGGACGGACAGCGCGGTGACCTTGCCGCCATTGGCCGGGATGTGCAGGACGATCAGCGCGTTGGTGTTGTACCCGCCGATCTCGCTGGAGCCGGCGTGGAGTTCGTCCTCGACGAACTGCTTCGGCAGGTCGTTGCCGTCCATGTCCTTGCGACTGTCGAGGCCGATCAGCAGCAGGTTCACCGACTTGTCGAGGTGCGGCGGGGCGTTCTTCTTGGCCTCGCCGAGCGCGCCTGACTTGGTCATGCCGTCGTCGAGGCTGCGGTACTCGTACCACGTGAAACCGCTCGCCCCGAGCACGGCCACCGAGACCGCGCAGGCGATCGTACGGGCCGCGACGGCGAGCGGGGCCGGTCCGCTGCGCGGGGCCCGCCCGCGCGGGGTCCTGCGGTCAGCCACGTCGACTCCTCCGGTTGCCGTCGGGTGTCCCTCCGCCGCCGGCCCGGGCCTCGGGCCGGCGGCCCTCCGGC
>NZ_JBFBDY010000612.1:0-3710 GCF_040683475.1 Kitasatospora sp. NPDC093558
CGGGGTGTGGCTGGTGGACCTGGCGCCGGTGCACGAGTCGTCGGCGGTGCCCGGTGCCGTCGCGGCCGCACTCGGAGTGGCGGACGTGGGCGCCCGCGGGGTCGAGGAGCTGCTCGCCGCGCACCTGTCCAGGAGGCGGGTGTTGCTCGTGCTGGACAACTGCGAGCACCTCGCCCCGGCGTGTGCGCAACTGGCGTGGCACCTGCTGTCGGCCGCCCCCGAGCTGCGGATCCTGGCCACCAGCCGGGAGGCGCTCCAGCTCACCGGTGAGCACGTCGTGGACGTCTCCTCGCTCCCGGCCGACGACGCGGTGGAGCTGTTGCGCCGGCGGGCCGTCGCGGCGCGGCCCGGCTTCGAGGTCACCGACACGAACCGGCCGCTGGTGGCGAGGCTGTGCGCGGCGCTGGACGGGCTGCCGCTGGCGATCGAGCTGGCCGCCTCCCGGCTGCGCACCCTCGGCGCGTCCGTGAAGCCGATCACCACCGTTCCCTGTGGCGGGAGTTGGCCGCGCGACATCGCGCTCACGCCCGACGGCCGTCTCCTCTTCTGCGCCAATCAGGGCTCCGACACGGTCACGGCCTTCCACCGTGACCCGGCCACCGGCCACCTGAGCCCGGCCGGGGAGCCCCTGGCGATCACCGAGCCCACGTCCGTCCTGCCGATCGCCGGCTGAGCCGAGGCACGAGGTGCCCGGCGAGGGAGCCGCCGGGCACCCGACGGATATGTGAGCGTTCACAGAATATGTGAGCGTTCACAGCCGACCCCTTGACACCGCTGCGCCGCAAGCCTCAGGATCGGCCCTGTGAACCTGTCAGACAGCCAGACAGCAGGATCGGCCCCGCGCCGCGTGAGCGCGATGGAAGCCGTGTTCGGCCACCTGCGCAGCGCCATCGAGCGCGGCGAGTACGTCGTGGGGGACAAGCTCCCCTCCGAAGCGGAGCTGTGCCGCACCCTTGAGGTCAGCCGGCCCGTGCTGCGCGAGGCGCTCCGGGCCCTCCAGGCCATGGGCCTGACCGTCTCGAAGACCGGCAAGGGCACCTTCGTCGTGGCGAACACGGTCGAGGACCCCACCTTCGGCGACTACGCGGCCAGCGACCTCCTGGAGGTGCGCCGGCACGTCGAGATCCCGGTCGCCGGGTACGCGGCGCTGCGCCGCACCCCGGAGGACCTGGACCACCTGGCCCACCTGCTCGACCGGATGGAGCGGGAGACGGACACCACCGCGTGGGTCGCGCTGGACACCGTCTTCCACCTGGCGGTGGCCGAGGCCTCCCGTAACCCGGTCTTCCGCCGGGTGATCGAGGAGATCCGTGACGCACTGGCGCGCCAGTCCACCTTCCTCAACGAATTCGGCGGCCGGCGCGAGCAGTCGAACTGCGAGCACCGGGCGATCGTCGAGGCGCTGGTCGACGGTTCCGAGCCCGACGCGGTCGCGGCGATGTCCCACCACCTCCACCGCGTCGAGGCGACCCTCACCGACATCGTGCACCCAAGGCGCACGGACACTCCCACGGAAGGCTGATCCGAGGCGTGAGCGAGCAGTTCCTCAAAGACGAGCAGTTCCTCAAAGACGAGAAGCGCCCCACGACCCGTCACGTCGACGCCGGTGACACCGGCTACAGCAAGTCCTTGAAGCCCCGGCACGTCAACATGATCGCGATCGGCGGAGCCATCGGCACCGGCCTGTTCCTCGGCGCGGGCGGACGGCTCGCCGAGGCGGGGCCCTCCCTGTTCGTCGCGTACGCCGTGTGCGGCGCCTTCGCCTTCCTCGTCGTGCGCGCGCTCGGCGAGCTCGTCCTGTACCGTCCGTCCTCCGGCGCCTTCGTGTCGTACGCGCGGGAGTTCCTGGGCGAGAAGGGCGCGTACACCGCGGGCTGGATGTACTTCCTCAACTGGGCGACCACCGGCATCGCCGACATCACCGCCGTCGCCACGTACGCCCACTACTGGCACCTGTTCTCCGGCGTCCCGCAGTGGGTGATAGCGCTCACAGCCCTGGCCGTGGTGCTGACCGTGAACCTCATCTCGGTGCGGATCTTCGGCGAACTGGAGTTCTGGTTCGCCATCGTCAAGGTCGGCGCGCTGGTGGTGTTCATGGGCATCGCGATCTTCCTGCTGGTCACCCGGCACCCGGTCGACGGCGCCGTCCCCGGTCCGTCCCTGATCACCGGCAACGGCGGGATCTTCCCCAACGGCCTGATGTCGATGCTGCTGATCATCCAGGGCGTCGTCTTCGCCTACGCCTCGGTGGAACTCGTCGGCGTCACGGCGGGGGAGACCGAGAACCCCGAGAAGATCATGCCGAAGGCGATCAACTCGATCATGTGGCGCGTGGGCCTGTTCTACGTCGGCTCGGTCCTCCTCCTGTCGATGCTGCTGCCCTGGAACAGGTACGGCTCCGGCCAGAGCCCGTTCGTGACCGTGCTCTCCCACATCGGCGTCCCGGCGGCCGGCGGCGTGATGAACCTGGTGGTCCTCACCGCGGCCATGTCCTCGCTCAACTCCGGCCTCTACTCCACCGGCCGCATCCTGCGCTCCATGGCCGTGAGCGGCTCGGCCCCCCGGTTCACCGCCCGCATGAGCCGCACCCAGGTGCCGTACGGCGGCATCCTGCTGACCAGCGGCATGTGCGTCCTCGGCGTCGGCCTCAACTACGTCGTCCCCGCCGACGCGTTCGAGATCGTGCTGAACTTCGCGGCGATCGGCATCCTCGCCACCTGGGGCATGATCATGGTCTGCCACTACCTCTTCTGGCGCAGGACCCGCCAGGGCGAACTGACCCGGCCCGGCTACCGGCTGCCCGGCTCGCCGTGGACCGAGCTCGTGACGCTGGCCTTCCTCGTCTCCGTCCTGGTCCTCATGTACGCCGACGGCGGCGCCGGACGCACCACCGTGCTGTGCCTCCCGCTGATCGCCGCAGCGCTGGTCGCCGGCTGGTACGCGATCCGCGGACGGATCGCGCGCGCCGCCGCCGGCACCGACGACTGAACCCTGACGGACCCACCACCGATCAGCAGCACATCTCCACCACCGATCGAGGCAGTCATGTCCAGTGCAGTCATGTCCAGCAGCGGCCTCGCGGACGCGCCCGCGATCCGCGAGCCCCGCCACGTGCCCGTCGCCCACCTCACCCGGGGCGGAGTGGTCGAGGGCGCCCACCACGGCTCCGTCGTCGTCCTCGGCGGCGACGGCGAGGTCCGGATCCGGCTCGGCGACATCGAGGCCGCCTGCTACCCGCGCTCGGCCCTCAAGCCGGTCCAGGCCGTCGCCATGGTCAGGGCCGGGCTGCCGCTCGACGGCGACCTGCTCTCCCTCGCCATGGGCAGCCACTCCGGCGAGGAGCGCCATCTCGCCGGAGCCCGGCGGATCCTGGACCTCGCCGGCCTCCGCGAGGACGACCTGCGCAACGTGCCAGACCTGCCGTACGGCCCGGCCGTCCGCGACACCTGGCTCCGGGAGGGCCGCCCGCCCTCCCGGCTCGCCCAGAACTGCTCGGGCAAGCACGCCGCGATGCTCTACCTCTGCAAGCTCAACGGCTGGCCGACGGCCGACTACGACGATCCCGCCCACCCGCTCCAACGGGTGATCGCCGCGACCGTCGAAGAGCTCACCGGTCAGCGCGTCGCGCACGTCACCGTCGACGGCTGCGGCACCCCGCTGTTCGCCGTCTCCCTGCACGGCCTCGCCCGCGCCGCCGCCCGCATCGCCAC
>NZ_JBFBDY010000613.1:0-3700 GCF_040683475.1 Kitasatospora sp. NPDC093558
GCCCGCCCCCAGGCCACCGCGTGCGCGGAGGCCGTGGCGGCCGTCTGGCAGGCCTAGATCCGGGACCGGCTCTGCGGACGCCGGCCGTGGACCGGCCGGCACCGCCGCCCCGAACCGCAGGACAACCTCACCGCTGCTACCCGCCCGCCCCGCAGGGCGCCGATCGCCCCCGTCGGCATGCGGTCATGAGCCCGCCAGGAGGTCGCGAAGGAGGGCGACCGTGTCGGCGTCCAGGTCGCGGCCGGTGCGGCGGCTCAGGGCGTCGAGGCGGTTGACGGCGCGCAGGAGCTGGTCCCGGGCGCCGGCGGAGGCGTAGGCGTAGAAGAGGTCGCGGTGCAGCAGTTCGACGTCCGGGGCGACGGCGAGGCCGCGGAAGACGGCGGCCTCGGCGCTGCGGTGGTCGCCGTACTGGAGGCGGCGGGCGGCCAGTTCGTGGGCGGTGTCGACGATGGCGGCGATCATGTCCTGGCGCTCGGCCTCCGCCCACCCGTACGACGCGGGCGGCGCCTCGGCGAACGGGGCGCCCCGGACCAGGGCGAGCGCGTGCGCGAGGGCCGCGTCCGCCGTGGCGCTGGTGCTGCGCATGCCGCGCCGGTAGAGGCTGCGGAACTCGTCCCAGTCGCAGGTGACGGCCGGGGCGAAGGAGTAGCCGTCGGGTGTGTCGGCGGGCAGGAAGGCACGGCCGTCGGGGGTGGCGCCGAGCCACGCGGCGAGGCCGGCGATCTTGGCGAGGAGCGGGCTCCTCGCCTCTGCGGTCGTGGGGTGCGGGTCGAGGTGGGCCGCGCCGGGGTGGAGGTCGTGGTCGAGGGCGGTGTGGTCGGCGCCGGGGCGCAGCGCGAGGTAGGCGGCGAGTTCGGTGAGCCGGGTCAGGTTGCCGGGCTCGACGGTGCCGAGGGCGCCGGCCACGTCGACCGGGCCGAGCAGGCGGATCCGGGGCGCGTTGCGGGTGCTGTGCGCCTCCGGGGAGCGGAGGATCGCGAGGAGGTCGTCGCTGTCGGTACGGCCGGCGGTCGTGACGGTGGTCGTGACGGCCGAGGTGGGGACCGGAGCGGTCGCCGCAGGGCCGGGCTCGGGCTCCGGACGGGCCGGGACCCGCGGGGCCGCGCCGGTGGGGGCCGGCGCCGGGTCGTGCGTGGGCGCGGGCTCGGCGGGCGGCACAGCGGTGGGTTCGGCGGCGGGCTGCGGAACCACGGGTTCCGGCGCGGCCGGTACGACCGGTGCGGCCGACTGGAGCGGCTGGAGCGGCTGAACCGGCAGCACGACGGCCGCCGGCCCCGGCACTCCGAGGTCCCGGGTCGCGTCCTCGCCCGCACCCTGTCCGGCGCCCTGCTCCGCCGTAGGCCCGGCGGGAACGACCGGGCCGACCGGGCCGACCGGGGAAACCGGCCCGACCGGCAGGACCGGCGGCACCTGCGCCGTCACCGCCTTGCGCCCGAGCCCGTTGTCGGCGTGCCGCCCGGTGCCCGTCGTCGGCGCCGCCGGGTCGGTGCTCGCGAACGGGCTCGCGCCCGTCCCGATGACCCGGGTGAGCGCCCGCGCCCCGGCCCCCGCGCCCGTACCCCCGCCCGCGCCGTCGGCCGCAGCCGCGGACCCGTCCGCGGCGGCCTCCTCGGCCGGGCCGCCGACCGTGGCCAGCACCGGGACGGCGGAGGGCAGTTCGGTCGTGACAGAGTCCCCGCCGGAGGCCCCGTCGAAGTCGTCGAAGCCGTCGGGGTCGTCGTTCCCGGGGCCATCCAGGGTCCAGGCCGGCGCCGGGTGCTGGGTGGTGTCGTCGGCGGCCCGGAGCAGTTCGGTGACCTGGTCGTACTGCGCGCCGGTGAGCCGCTGGAGCTCGACGGTCAGGTGCAGGCCGGGGATGGTGGCCTGGCCGGTGGTGGGGAGGGTCCAGCGGGCGACCGGGCCGGTGCCGCGCTCGGGGGCGCGGGTGACGACGGCGACGCAGGTGCGCGGCCGGGCGTCGAGCAGGCGGCCGAGTTCGGCGGGGATGCCGCCACCCGGCTGCTGGGCGCAGAGCACGATCTCCGGGATCCAGGACTCGTCGGCCTGGCCACGGCTGCGCGCCTCGCGCGGGCTGGTGGCCTCCGCGGCGACGAGGGTGGCGCGGGCCTTGGCGGTGCGCGGGCCGAGGGCGGCGAGCGCGGCTTCGAGGGTGGGGTGGCGGTGGACGCGTTCGGCGGCCGGTCCGCTGATCGGCACCTCCTCGGCGAGGTCCACGAGGTGGAGGTGGAGCCGGTCGGCGAGCGGGCTGTGGGCGAGCTCGATGGCCAGGGTGCGCAGGACGTCACGGGCGTCGTCGGGGTGCCCGGACAGGTGGAGAAGGCGGACGGTCTCCAGGTCGGCGAGGACGACCGAGCCGTCGGGCGCGGTGCCGAGGGTGACCAGCGCCGGGTAGGGCGCGGCGGTCTTGCGGGCCTGGGAGGCGTTGAGGAGGTCGCCGGCGTCAGGGCTGCACCACCACACGTTGGGGGCGTGCGCGGCGCGGAAGGGCGCGATGGGCGCGGCCGGGCCCGAGAGGTGGAGTTCGACGGTGTGGCCGGGGGTGATCCGGGCCGCGATGATCGCGGGCAGGCGCTTGCCTCCGCGGACGGTGTTGCGGGCCATCGTGCGCAGGGCGCGGTCGAGCAGGTCGAGGCCGGCGTCGTCCTGACGGGCCTTGAGCTCGTTCTCGAAGGAGGCAGCCTCGGCCTCGGGCATCGTGATGCGGTGCCGGGGACGGCGGGCGCGCAACTGGCCGCCGCGCTTGTGGGCGACGGTGCCGATCATGATGGCGGCCAGCAGGACGCCGACGGTGGAGGCGGCGAGGGCGACGGTGTAGTCGTCGCTGGGCGCCGGGTCGGCGTGGGCGGCGGGCGCGGGTGCGGGGGTGCTGCCCGGGGTGTGCGCAGGCGCCGGTGTGGCCGGGGCCTGGGTCGGCGGGGCCGGGGTGGGCGCAGGAGCCTGAGTGGCGGACGGCGCGGGCGCAGGCTCGGGCGCCGGGGCGGGAGCAGGCTCCGGGGCAGGCGCGGGAGTAGGAGCAGGAGCAGGCGCCGGGGCAGCCGCCGCACCGGGAACGGTGAGCACCATGCCGGGGACCAGCTGATCCGGGTCCGTCAGGCGTTCGCCGTCCGGGGCCTGGGCGCCCTTGTTGGCGTCGAAGATCTTCGGCCAGGCGTCGCCGTCCCCCAACTCCCGCTGGGCGATGGCGGACAGGCTGTCCCCTTCCTTGACGGTCACCGTCCCGTGCCCACCGTCTGCCTGGGCGGCCGAACCTTCCGTCCCCGCCTGAGGGGTCCGCGCAGCCTCCGACGCCGGCTGCGCCTGCTGCGTCGGCGCGGGAGCAGAAGCGGGAGCGGAAGCGGGCGCCGGGGTGGGCGACTTGGCGTCGTCCGGCTTCGCGTCGGCGGGCATGAGGAGCTCCCAGCCGGGCTGGATCGGCCGGTCGGCGTCGAAACGGACGCCCGAACCGTCCATCGTCCGCCCGTCGTTGATCCTCGCGATCTCCACCCACCGCTCGCCCGAGCCCAGTTGACGCTCGGCGATCGACCACAGGCTGTCGGCGGGACGGCTGTCGCGCACGGTGTAGGTGGGGTGCTGCTCGGCGGCGGGCGCGAGGGCGGGCGCGGCGTGCGCCGCGGGCAGGGCTGCGCGCTGCACGCCGGCCGTCAACTGGGCGGGGGCCGTGGCGGCCTGGGGCCGCTCGGAGACGGCGGCGAAGGACGAG
>NZ_JBFBDY010000614.1:0-3688 GCF_040683475.1 Kitasatospora sp. NPDC093558
CGACTGCCGACTCTGTAGGCGGGGTGTTCTCTCCGTTGGCAGTCTGAAAATCACCCGTCACGCCCCTCTCCGCGGCCACCCCCTCCGCCACCCCCTCCCGCAGCACTCCCTCTCGCCTTGGGTGGGGAGGGGGTGTGGGGGTGGGTTCGGTGGGTGGGTTGGTGCGGCTTGGCGGGGGATTCCAATGCGGCGGCTGCGGGCTTTGCCCACAGCCGCCGCATTGATGGTGCCGCTGTCAGTCGTCCGGCTCTCCTGTGCTGTGTTGTGCCGCCTCCACCGTGCGGTGCAGGTCTGCCGTCGCCTCCATCGTTGCTGCCGTGCTCAGGGCCAGGCACGCCGCCAGGGCTACGGCTACCGGGCGCAGGCGGGTTCCGGTGCGGGGTGGCCGGGGCTGCAGGAGGGCGGCCACTCGTCGTGGGACGGGGCCGGAGGTGGCTGCGGCGGCCAGTTTGGGGCGGGCGGGCCACGGGGAGCGGTTGGCGGCCAGGGCGGCTCGGCCGACGGCTCGGGCGGTCACGGTGCGGTCGCCGACGTGGGCTGCTGCCACCTCGTCGGCCCAGCGCTCCAGGTGGTAGCCGAGGGGCGTGCGCAGCAGGCGGAGCGCCGGGTGGATGGCGGCGGCGTGTTCGGCCAGGGCGAGGAAGAGGTGGTGGCGGCCGGTGAGGTGGGCCCGCTCGTGGGCGAGCAGGGCTGCTCGTTCGGGGGCGCTGAGGGCTCGCAGCATGCCGGCGGTGACGACGATCCGGCCGGGCTCGGCGCGGTGCAGGCGGCCCGGGAGGGCGAAGGCGTCGGCGCGTTCGTCGTCCACGACGGTGAGGTGGTGGTCGGCGTGGCGGGGGCGGGTCTCCTTGGTGGGGAGGGCGGCCCGGGCTGTGCGCAGGTCGTGGTGGTGGCGGCGGGCGGTCCGGACGGCGAGGGCGGTCAGTGCGGCCAGGGCGAGTGCGGCGACGGCCGCCGCCAGGGGTGCGCTGGGTGCGGCGGCGGTGAGCCAGGGCAGCGACAGGTGGCCGAGGGCGGCGACCGGTGGCAGCTGGAGCAGTCCGGCGGCGGCGAGCAGGCCTAGTGAGCACAGGGTGCCGCCGGCCAGGACGGCGGCCGAGCCGGCGAGCGTCCAGGCGGCGGCCCGGGGCGACAGGGCGTCGGCGAGGCGGCGGGCCAGGGGGGCGGCGAGGAAGGGCAGCAGGAGCGGGGCCCACACGGCGATCATCACGAGGTTCCGTCGCCCAGCAGTGCGCGGAGGAGTTGCTCGTCCTCGGCGGAGAGGTCGGAGACGAAGCGCGCGAGCACGGTGGAGCGGTCGGCCTCGCGGCCGAGCTCGGTGTGCATGCGGCGGGCGGCGAGGCCCGCGGTGTCCTGGACGGTCGGGGTGTAGGCGTAGGCGCGGCCGGCCCGGGTGCGTTCGACGGTGCCCTTGTCGTGCAGCCGGGCGAGGATCGTCGCGATGGTGGTGCGGGCGAGGTCCCCGCCGAGGGCCGCCTGGACGTCCTGCGGCGTCATCGGGTGCCGTGCGGACCAGAGGGCGGCCAGCACCTCGGCCTCCAGCTCCCCGGCGGGCCGGCGGGCGGACGGAACGTCGGACATGGCGGCGCTTCCTCCAAGTATCGTCTACAGTCATGTAGACCGTCTACGTCACTGTAGACGGTCCGGGCGTTTCACCGCCCTCCAACGTACGGGAGGTCCGTCGGCCTTGCTCCAGTTCCCCCTCGTCCACCTCGCGGTGAACCCGCTGGACGCCTCCTCACTGCTCGCCGCCTTCGGCGCGCTCGGCATCGCCGTGGTGCTCTTCGCCGAGACCGGCCTGCTGGTGGGCTTCTTCCTGCCCGGCGACTCGCTGCTGTTCACGGCCGGTCTGCTGTGCGTGCCCGGTGCCACCAAGGGGCCGCAGCTGGAGCTGTGGCAGGTGCTGCCGGCCGCCCTGGTCGGCGCGCTCGCGGGCGCGCAGGTCGGCTACGTGATCGGCAAGCGGGGCGGGCGGGCGCTGCTGCGCCGCAGCAAGCGCAAGAGCCTGCTGCAGGGCGTCGAGCGGGCCGAGGAGCTGCTGGCCAAGTACGGGCACGGCAAGGCGATCGTGCTGGCGCGGTTCATCCCCGT
Source organism: Kitasatospora sp. NPDC093558 (assembly GCF_040683475.1). Taxonomy (NCBI): domain Bacteria; kingdom Bacillati; phylum Actinomycetota; class Actinomycetes; order Kitasatosporales; family Streptomycetaceae; genus Kitasatospora; species Kitasatospora sp. NPDC093558. Next base: position 2,092 of record NZ_JBFBDY010000614.1, read on the forward strand.
GGTCCGAACGGTGCTCAATCCGATGTGCGGCGTACTCGAAGTGCCGGTCCGCTCGTTCACCTTCTGGCAGGTCGCGGGCGGTGTGCTGTGGACGGTGGGCGTGGTGATGGCGGGCTACGGGCTGGGTTCGTCGGTTCCCAGCATCGACCGATATCTGCTGCCGATCATCGGTCTGGTAGTAGTTGTCTCCGTGTTCCCCATTGTTCTCGAAGTGTTCCGCGCCCGTAAGGCGCGCCGTCACGGAGGTGACGCGTGATGTCCACCCGGGCTCTCGCCGTGTTCGACGGCAGTGGCATCTCCGGCGGCCTCTACACGCAGGTCAACGGGTGGTCCAAGACCGCGCCGGTGTGGCTGGACGACGTGATCAAGGTCTGGTCGGCGATCGGCCTCGGCCTGTTCGCGGTCTTCATGCTCTACGCGTGGTGGCGGGCGCGCGCCGCCGACTCGACGATGATGGCCCGGGTCCTGGCGACGCCGCTGATCGTGGTCGTCGCGTACGGCGCGAACTCCGTGCTGAAGGGCCTGGTCGAGGAGGTCCGGCCGTGCGCGCAGATCCGCGGGAGCGTCCCGCTGGAGACCTGCCCCGGCACCGGTGACTGGTCCTTCCCCAGCAACCACACCGTGATCGCCTTCGCGGCGGCCACCGCGCTGTTCTTCGTCGACCGCCGCCTCGGCGCGATCGCCGGGATCTTCGCCGTCCTGATGGGCGCCTCCCGGGTCTGGGTCGGCGTGCACTACCCGCACGACGTCGCGGTCGGCATGCTGGTCGGCATCCTCGCCGCGGCCCTCCTGGCGCCGCTGGCCGCGCGCTGCGGGCCCCTGGTGGACCGGATGCGGGCCGGCGCGCTGCGCCCGCTGCTGTCGCGCTACTGATTCCGTCGCCCGCCTTGTTCGGGTGGGGTGACGGGTGGAGCATGTGAGCCGGGCGGGTTCCCCCGCCCGGCTCTGTCGTGCCAGCGGAGGGAGCGTCCGTGCCGTACCGACTCGACATCACCCAGGGGGACTGGCCCGGCGAGCTCCTGCACAAGGGCGTCGAGGGCCTGCTCGCCGAGGCCATGGTGCTCACCCTCGCGACGGCGGGGCACGAGCACGGACCCCACGCCAACCTGGCGTTCTTCGCCTTCGACGATGATCTTGTGCTGTATTTCGTCAGCGAGCGCTCCACCCGGCACAGCCACCACCTCGCCGAGGAGGCCCGCGCCGCCGCCACCGTCTTCCTCCCGCCCCCCGCCTTCGGCGAACAGCTGCGCGGCCTCCAGCTCACCGGCAGCGCCGGCGAGGCCTGGGGCCACCAGGCGGAGGCCGCCCTGGCCGCCTACCAGGCCCGGTATCCGGCTTTCGCCCGCGAGGAGGACGTCCGGCGGCAGTTCCTCACCGGCGGCGGGGCGGCGGCGCTGTACCGCTTCGAGGCGGACGAGATCACGGCGGTGGACGAACCCAACTTCGGGCGCCGCAACTACCTGCGGGCTCGGGTGGTGCGGGGTTAGGGCGTGTCTGACAATTCGCGTCGTCCGCCCGGAGGGCGGGCGGGGCGGCGTTGGGGTGCGTGGATCGCAAGGCGGAGGAGGGAGTCCATGCGGAGCATCGGCGACCGACG
>NZ_JBFBDY010000615.1:0-3688 GCF_040683475.1 Kitasatospora sp. NPDC093558
GGCAGGTCGCCGAGTACCGGGCCCGGGGCGGCCGTGGCCAGGCCCTGGTGCGCGGTGTCGCCCGGCGCCTGGGCACCGGCGGCCGGGCCGCCGCCAAGGGCGCCGCGCTCGGCGGCCGGGCGCTCACCGAGCAGCTCGTTCGGGCCGCGCCGCGCATCCCGGTCCGCAGCCTGGCCGCACTGCGCGCCCAGCACCCCGGCGCCGCCGACCCCGAACGGCTCGCCGACCTGCTGGTCCTCGGCGCCACCCGGGCGTCGGGCGCGCTCGGCGCGGGCGTCGGCGCGGCGGCGATGCTGCCGGTGCCGCCCGCGATGGCGGTGGAGATCGCGGCCGAGACGCTCGCCGTGGCCGCCGTGGAGGTCAAGCTGATCGCCGAGCTGCACGAGGTCTACGGCGTCCCGGCGACCGGGAGCGCCACCCAGCGCGCCACCGCCTACCTCTCCGCGTGGGCCAACCGCAGGGGCGTCGACGCGACCCTGCTGGCCCGCCCGGCCGGCTTCGCCACGCTGGCGCTGGGCGCCGAGGTGCGCCGGCAGGTCCGGCGCCGGCTGACCGGCAGCTCGCTGCGCCGCCTGCCGTCGGTGACGCCGCTGCTGGTCGGCGCGGGCATCGGCGCCACGGTCAACCGCCGCGACACCCGCCGGCTGGCCGGCGAGGTCCGGGAGGACCTGCGCCGGCGCCGGCCTGCGGATCCGTCCTACTGGGACACCGCGGCCCGCTAGCCCGCGGGTGGCGCCGCCGCGCCGCGGCCGGCCTTGACGCCGTTGACCATCGCCTGGTGGATCGCCCGCGCGGTGGTCTCGTCCGCCGCCGGGACGGGGCTGCCGGACACCGTGTACCAGTCCAGCGCGCCGGTGTACTGGACGGTCAGCCGGGCCTCGCCGTCGACCCACGTGGTGTGCACGGTGAGGTCGCCGGAGATCGGTCCGACCTCGGCGGTGGTGACCCCGCCGGGCCCGCTGATGATCGACTGCGTGGTCCAGGTCGCCCACGACGCGCGCGGGTCCGCGGGCGGCTGGACTTGCCCGCCACCTTGATTGTGCTCGGTCATGCGCCTATCCTCCCCCGCCGGTCGGCCGCCCGTCCGGGAGCGACACCAGCGGTAGCCGGAGGCCGCCCGGGGCGCCCGGGCGGCCTCGTCCGTCAACTGGTCAACTGGTCAGCAGCTCGACTGATCAGCTGGTCAGCTGCTGCTCGTGTCGTTCTCGTCCAGCATGGGTTCGCCTTCCGCCCGGGACTCGTCCTGCGCGTGAAGGTTCTGCATCGAGGTGATGCCTTCTTCGGGGTCCGCGGCGCGGACGTCCTCGTCGGTATCGGTGCTCACCTCGGACCGGGCGCTCATGTCGGTCATCTGCGGGCTCCGTCTCCTCGGCCGGTCCGGGCACGCCCGTGCCGGGGCGCGGCAGGCCGGGGTCTGTCGTTCGCCCTTCCAGCCTGCCTCCGCCCCGGCCCGGAGGCCAGCCGGGTCGGCGTCGGAGCCGCCTTCCGTCACCAGGTGACGGGCAGCGACTTCAGTCCGTAGATGATGTTCTCGGAGCGGAACCGCAGCTCGCTCTCCGGCACCGCGAGCCGTAGGCCGGGCAGCCGGCGGAACAGGGTGGCGAGCGCGATCTGCAGCTCGGCGCGGGCGAGCGGCTGGCCGAGGCACTGGTGGACGCCGAAGCCGAAGGCCAGGTGGCGCCGGGCGTCCCGGTCGAGGTCTACCTCGTCGGGGGAGGTCCGGTCCGCGCCGCCGAACATCCGCTCGTCCCGGTTGGCGGTGGAGAGCATCGCGAAGACGCCGTCCCCGGCCCGGATGAGCGTGCCGTCCAGCTCGACGTCCTCGACCGCCACGCGCGGCAGGCCGGTGTGGACGATCGTGGTGTGGCGCAGCAGTTCCTCGACCGCACCGGGCACGGCGGCCGGGTCGGCGAGCTTCGCGACCTGCTCGGGCTGCCGGAGCAGCAGCACGGTGGACAGCCCGATCATGTTGGCGGTGGTCTCGTGGCCGGCGATCAGGAGTAGCACGCCGGTGGAGGCGATCTCGCGCAGAGTGAGGTCGTCCCGGGCGGCGAGGCGGCTGAGGATGTCCTCGGCCGGGTGCTCCTTCTTGTGGGCGGCGAGCCCGCCGAGGTAGTCGAGGATCTCGTCGTTGGCGCGGGCGATCTCGTCCTTGGGGGCGAAGGTGTTAAGCAGCGTCGCGCTGAGGGCCTGGAACATCTCGCGGTCCTCGTAGGGGACTCCGAGCAGCAGGCAGATCACCAGCGAGGGTACCGGCAGGGCGAACGCGCCGACCAGGTCGGCCTCGGTGACGCCGTCGGTCATCCGGTCGAGGGCGTCGTCGACGATCTGCTGGATCTCGGGCCGCATCGCCTCGACCCGCTTGACCAGGAAGTCCCCGGTGACCATGCGGCGCAGCCGGGCGTGCTCCGGGTCGTCGAGGCGGATGAACGCCGGGTTCTCGGCGATGAGTTCGCGGCGTTCGGGGGTGAACAGCGGGAAGGTGGGGTGGCGGGCGTCGGCGCTGAAGCGGTGGTCCGACAGCACGGTGCGCACGTCGGCGTAGCCGGTCACCAGCCAGATGGGGGTGCCGTCGGGCAGGGCGGCGCGGCTGACGGAGCCGGTGCGGGCGGCGTCGGTGTAGGCGGGCGGCGGGCTGAACGGGCAGCGCATGTCGTGCGGGGCGGGCACCACGGGGGTGGTGGGCGCGGGCGTGGTCGTCACGGTGGTACTCCTCGGCGTCGCGGTGGGGATCTCCTGGTGGGGTCGGGTGAGACGCAGGCGCTGGGCTAACTCCCGGTGGTGGCCGGGCCGTCGGCCGGGGCGGTGCCCCCGCTGACGGTGTCCTGGGTGAGGCTGCCACCGGTGACGCGGTCCTCGGTGACGCGGTCCTCGGTGACGGTGATCGCGCCGCACGGGCAGAGTTCGGCGGCGAGTCTGAGGTCGGGGTACTCGTCGGGCCGGAAGGCCGTCCGACGGAGTCTCACCAGGCTGTCGTGGTCGTCCTGGTCGAAGATCTCCGGGGCGTTCGAGACGCACAGGCCGGAGCTGCAGCAGCGGTCCCGGTCGACGCTCACCTTCATGGGCGCTTCCTCCTGCACTCGTTGCTCGTTGTCATTGCCAACCTAACCCCGTGGTGCGGCGCACACGGAGGGTGTCGTGGCGGGTTTGCGCAGATTGGCCGATTCGGTCCGGGACGGAACGACCTTTGGCAGCAAGAGGTTTGAATTGACGTCAGTTTGTCAAGGGTGGCTCGGCGCGACCCTCCTCACAGGCCTTCGGCGGCCGCGATCTCCCGGACGGCGGCGATGGTGTCGGCCTCGGCCGCGTCCTTGTCCGGCCGGTAGCGCACCACCCGGGCGAAGCGCAGGGCCAGGCCGGCGGGGTAGCGGGGGCTGCGCTGGACGCCGTCGAAGGCGATCTCCACGACGAGTTCGGGACGGACCCGCACCGTCCAGTCGTCCCGGTCGGTTTCCCGGGCCAGGAGTTCGGCGGTCTGCCAGGCCAGCGTCTCGTCGGTGAGGCCCTTGAAGGTCTTGCCGAGCATCACCCACGGGCCGAGCCCGGGCTCGCCGGCCGCCCGGGCGCCCAGGTGGAGGTTGCTGAGCCGGCCCCGGCGCCGGCCGCTGCCCCACTCGGCGGCCAGCACGACGAGGTCCAGGGTGTGCCGGGGCTTGACCTTGATCCAGCCCGCGCCGCGCCGGCCGGC
>NZ_JBFBDY010000616.1:0-3685 GCF_040683475.1 Kitasatospora sp. NPDC093558
CGATGTTCCACCGGCGCCCCGACGCCGCCCGCGTCGCCGTCGACCCGCACGGCATCAAGGTCACCCCGCTGGTCAAGGACCTCAAGGCGACCGTAGGCGCCGACCTCGGCGGCGTACGGGCCGACGCCTCCGGCACGCTGGAGGTCGACGTCAACGCCCCGATCCCGCTGCCCGAGGGCGCGAGCGTGGCGGCCACCGGCTCCCTCCAGCTGCACCCCGCCGTCCACTTCGCGTACCACGGCGCCGCCGCGGGCAGCCCGCGTACGGCGTCCATCGGCTTCGACCTCGGCGCCAACGCGCACTGGAAGGTCACCGGCGACCTCGCCCGCAACACCGGCGCGGCGCCCGTCCGGCTGCCCTTCGCCAAGCTGCAGGCGAGCCCGGTGCTGACGGTGGCGGGCCTGCCCGTCGTGGTCAACCTCGGCCTCACCTGCTACCTGGAGATCAGCGCCGACGGCCAGATCCACGTCGAGGCCGAGCAGGAGGCCACCGGCACGTGGTCGGTGCGCGCCGACTACACCGGCGGCAAGGGCTGGGCGCCGATCAGCGACGCCTCGGACACCAAGGTCTCCCCGGTGCACCTGCGGCTGAACGGCAAGGCCGGCGTCCGCGCCGCGCTCGGCGCCGAGGCCAGCGTCGGCCTGTACGACACCGTCGGCGTGGAGACCACCGTCGCGCCCTACCTGAGCGCCAAGGCGGAGGGCTCGCTGAACGCCGACGTCCCGGGCGGCACCCCGCAGGCACAGGGCAGTTGGTCGGTGGTCGGCGGCATCGACCTGAACGGCGCGCTCACCGCGCACCTGAAGGTCTTCGGCACCCCGATCATCGAGGGCAAGCTCCCGCTGCCGCCCTTCCACCGCGAATGGCCCCTCCTCACGGGCACGGCCACCCTCCCGTCCCCGACCCCGCGCCCGAGCAGCTGACGCACGGACAGCTGGCGGGTGACAGATAACAGCTGACAGATAACAGATTTCGAAATCTGTTATCTGTCAGCTGTTTTTTGTTCGCCGTCGGCCGTCTCCCGGCCCTACGCTTGCCGGATGTTGTCTGTGGTGGTGGCCCCCTGGGGGAGCGGTGAGCCGGTGTTCGGGCGGGCGGCGGACGAGCGGCACTACGCGGCGAGCACGATGAAGGTCGCCGTGCTCGCGGCGCTGCACCGCAGCGGCGTCGACCTGGACGCCGAGGTGTCGGTCGTGAACCGCTTCGCCTCGGCCGTCGGCGGCGAGTTCGCCAACTCCCGTGACGGCGACGGCGATCCGCTGCCCTGGGAGCTCCTCGGCGGCACCGCCCCGCTCCGCACGCTCGCCGAGCGGATGATCACCCATTCCTCGAACCTCGCCACCAACCTGTGCCTGGCCGCCGTCGGCCCCGAGGCCGTGGCGGGCGTCTGGCGGCGGGCCGGGGCGACGCACAGCGCCACCCCGCGCGGGATCGAGGACGCCGCCGCGCGCGAGGCCGGTGTCGACAACCTGGTGACCGCCCTGGACCTCGTGCGGCTGCTGCGCTCCCTGGACGGCGAACCGGAGTTGCTGGCCCTGCTGGAGCGCAACGCCTTCCGGGTGGACCTCGCGGCGGGCCTGCCGCCCGGCACCCGGATCGCGTTCAAGAACGGCTGGGTCACCGGCGCCCGGCATAGCGTGGGCGTCGTGTACCCACAGGACTGCTCGCCCTATCTGATCGCCGTCTGCTACACCGGCCCGCTCGCCTCCGGCCACGGCACCGCCGACCCGGCGGCCCGGCTGGTCGCGCGGATCTCGGCGGCGGTCTGGGACCGCCGCCGGGACATTACGGCCTGAACGGCGAACCGCGGCGCCGTCAGTACGGCTTGACGAGCACGTGCGCCGCGCCGGGGATGCCGACCTTCAGCAGCTCGTCCTCCTCCGGCGTGGTGGGCGTGCCGGTCTCCTGCTTGAGGATCGCGCGGGAGAGCGCCTGCACCCACAGGGCGCGCGGGCGCCGGCGCTCCTCCCAAGCCGCGAGCGCGGCCTCGACGGTGTCGGCCGCGTCCAGGCTTTGGGCGAGCACGAGCGCGTCCTCCACGGCCATCGCCGCGCCCTGTGCGAGGTGCGGGGTGCTGGCGTGGGCGGCGTCGCCGGCGAGGGCGATGCGCCCGATGTGCCAGGGCTCTTCGACGGTCACCTGGGAGATGCGCGAGTAGACCACCGCTGCCGGGTCGGTGACCTGGGCGAGCGCCTCGGCGATCGGACCGCCGAAGCCGACGAGGCGCTCGGCGAGCTGCTCGTGGGCGCGCTCCGGGTCCGGACGGAAGTCCTCGGCCTCGGCGAACACCGAGCCCAGGTACATGAGTTCGGTGCTGATCGGGGTGAGCAGCGCCTTGGCCTTCAGGTTCCCGGCGGACATCACCACGCCCTGCACCTCGGGCGAACGCGGCAGCGTGACGCGCCAGTTGGCGAAGCCGGTGTACTCGGGGGCGTACTTCTCCCCGTACAGGCGCGTGCGCAGCGGCGAGCCGATGCCGTCGAAGCCGACGACGAGGTCGTAGCGGCCGGTGTGGCCGTCGGTGAGGGTGAGGCCGCCGATGCCGCCGCCGTGGACGAGGACGCACGGGGGTTGTGAGCTGTTCGGCCGAGAGTGAGCGGGAGTGCGTGTGAGGGCGCATGCGTTGCGCGCTCGCGCCCTTCGGATTGGGTGCGATCCGGTGGCTGCGGTAGCGTCGAGATCGCGATCTGGGACGCCGGGAACGGCGCCAGCGTGCGGGGCTCCCTCTCCACCAGGGTGATGGTTTGGGACCTCCCCGTCGCCTCTGGCCGTACCCACTTGGCCAGGTCGTGAGGGAACCGGCCTCCCGGGACGGACCACGTACAGGATGCGTGTCGCCCAGCGGGGTTGAGTACGCCGGGGACCAGTGCGCCCAAGACCGTTCGGGGCGTGCGGCTCATCGGGAGTCACTACTGACCAGTCCAGAGGAACGGTGAGGTCATGGGGTGACTCCCGTACGAGGGAGGGGTTCAGACGACGGCGGCGGCGCCGGCGAGGTCCATCAGGTGGTCGACGAGGGCGAGCAGGAGGTCCCGGCCGAAGGCCCGTTCGCGGACGTCGCCGATCAGCATCGGCACGTGCGGGTCGAGGTCGAGCGCGGCCCGGATCTCGTCGGGGGTGCGGGTGTTGTGGCCGTGGAAGCAGTTGATCGCGACCACGAACGGGATCCGGCGGCTCTCGAAGAAGTCGATGGAGGCGAAGCTGGTGTCCAGCCGCCGGGTGTCGGCGATGACGATGCCGCCGAGGGCGCCGTTGACCAGGTCGTTCCACATGAACCAGAAGCGTTCCTGGCCCGGGGTGCCGAACAGGTAGACGACGAGGTCCGGGTTGACGGTGATCCGGCCGAAGTCGAGCGCGACCGTCGTGGTGTCCTTCCGGTCGACCCCGGCCAGGTCGTCGACGCCGACGCCGGCCTTGGTCAGGTACTCCTCGGTGCGCAGCGGGGCGACCTCGCTGACCGTCCCGACGAGGGTGGTCTTGCCGACGCCGAATCCGCCCGCGATGAGGATCTTCACGGCGGCGGGCGCGGCGGGCGTAACAGGCGCGGTGGGCGCAGCAGGCGTGGCAGGGTGGGGAGTTGCCATGGTCAGAGTCTCCGGAGTCCTTCGCGTACGGCCGTGAGCAGGCCGAGGTCCGCGCCGCCGGCGGCCCGGGCCACCGAGAGCGGCGCACGGGCCCGCAGCAG
>NZ_JBFBDY010000617.1:0-3677 GCF_040683475.1 Kitasatospora sp. NPDC093558
CCAACGCCGCCCCGCCCGCCCTCCGGGCGGACGACGGGAGTTTGGAGACGGGCCCACTGGCGCGAAGCAGGTGACGCAGGTGCGCAGGGCGGCGTGCCGCCGCCGGGCGGTGAGCCGGGTGTCGAGCACGAGGGCGCGGTGGGTGTGGAAGCTGGTCACGCTACTCGTCCTCGAGCGCCAGGTCAGGGATCCGTGCGAGTGCGGCGGCGATCCCGGCCGCGTGCTCGGGGAGCTGCTGCTCGGCCCAGCGTCCGGCCAGCGCGACGAAGTCGCGGAGGTCCTGCTCGGCGCGCGCGACCAGGGTGCGGAGTTCGTCGACGCGCACCTCGATGACCGGGCTGTCCGCCTTGAGACCCAGGTCGACGGTCAGCCGGACGACGTCGCCGAGGCGCTGGGCCAGCGGCGTCGGGCCGTGGCCGAACCCACCGGTGCCCTCGCCGTCGAGCACCTCCAGCCACTCGCGCCACTCGTCGAGGCCGTTGCAGCAGCCCGGGTCGAAGACGGCCCCGGTGGCGGTGTCGGTGACCCGGAAGCCGCCGGGGGCGTACGGGTACGGGCCGGTGAGCAGCCCGAACAGGAACGCGCCGACCGGGTCGGCCGATGCGTCCGGCTCCGGTGCGTCGTCGTCCCGGGGCGTGGTGCCGTCGGCGATGCTCGCGATCGCCGTGCCGATGTCGGCGGGCGCCGTGTCGCCGTTCACGACGATGAATTCGTAGGGCGTGAACGTGCCGATGGGCCACAGGTCGAAGTCGTCGAGGGCGGCGGTTTCCAGCACGGGCTGCATCAGGATCACACCGGGATGATGACGAATCGGCGGCCCGTGGTGCCACGGCTTTTCGACGCGAACGACCGTCACCCGGCGTCGGCGGCGATGTGCGCCAGCACCCGCCCGCACCGCCGGGCGAAGGCCTGCTGGGCGAGCGGCAGGATCGGCCCGGCGAGGCGGGCGTACAGGGCCACCGGCCGGCTGAACGCGGTGACGGTGAACCAGACCGCCTTGTCCGGCCCCATCTCCACCCGGAACGTCTCCTCGCCGCCGGCCAGGTGGCCGGCCCGGGTGCCGTAGGTGAGGCCGTAGCGGTCGGGGCCGGTCTCGGTGCGCAGGACCCGGTTCGGGGCGCCGGCGCGCAGCGGGCCGATGCCGATCGCGCACCGCACGGCCAGGCCGGGCGCGGCCTCCTCGGCGTCCGCGTCGATCCGCACGCCGGCCAGGCGGTGCATGCGCCAGCCGAGGATGGCGGCGCCGGCCACCTCCAGGGCGGCCCGGCCGTAGCCGATCCGTACCCGGTGGGTCACGTGGTTGTAGCCGTCGGGCAGTTGGCCGGTGGCGCTGGCGCCGGTTTCGGGGTAGCTGAGGTCGTTCACGAGGTCCTCGTTCATCGGTGGGTCGGCAGCGGCAGGTCGGCCGGGTGCGAGAGGTCGGTGCGGATCGCCGGCGGGGTCTCCGCCCGCAGCCGCCGCCAGGCGAGCAGCGAGCAGAGGGCGAAGCCGAGCGCGTTGCCGACGCCGTGGGTGGCGGCCATCCAGGTGAGGGTGGGGTGGGGCAGGCCGGAGGCCTGGCCGAGGGCCCACCAGAGGGCGAGCAGCATGGTGAGCGCGAGCACCGCCGAGGACACCGCGAGCAGCCGGGCGGTGACCGGGTCGGCCGTGCGGGGCCGCAGTTCGCGCCAGGTGAGGAGGCCGACCAGCCACATGCCGGTGGTGAGCACGACGGCGCCGGCGAACTGCACCCAGGTGCCGAGGAAGTAGCCGGCGAGCACCAGCAGGGTGCCCGCCGGCACGCTGAGCGCGGCGGCGCGGGCCGCCGCGGAGTCCGGCGCGGCGGCCTGGCAGACGAGCCCGGCGACCAGGGCGGCGGTGAACCCGGCGAAGTGGAAGTGCGGGACGGTCAGCGTCAGGACGTGCGGCTCGAAGCCGAACAGCGGGTACCCGGCGCGCTCGGCGACCAGGGCCGTCGCGGCCACCGACGGCGTGCCGAGCGCCATGAGGACGGCGACCTCGCGCGGGGCGAGCGAGCGCGTGCGGGCCAGGCGCAGCGGCGCGTGGGCGGCGACGGCGAGCGTGCCGAGCAGGTACAGCGCGGCGCACCCGGCCGCGAACGCGCCGCGCGGCAGCCAGAGCGAGAGCGCCCCGGGGACGGCGGCGAGCGGCCAGAGCCGGCGGACGCGGGCGAGCCCGGGCCCGCCGATCAGGCCGAGGCCGAGCGGGACCACCGCGCCCATGCCGAGCAGGATCAGCAGGTCGACCAGCTCGGTCGTGCCCTTCCCCATCCCGGACGACCCCGTCCCGGACGCCCCCATCGCGGACAACGCCATCCCGGACGACCCCAGCGCGGACAACCCCATCCCGGACAACCGAGCACCTCCTTGAACGCGTTCAAACCGATCGCTGCCACGACTCTACGCGGCCGAGTTGAACGCGTTCAACTCACCCCCGTCCCGGCTGGCCTGGTGCGGACGCCGGGTGCGGCGCACTCTGGAGGAGTAACCGATGGAGGTGATCCGCCATGCAGACTCTGGTCGGTTGGCACATCGAGATGGAGTTCCGCGAGGAGGGCCCGCGGACGACCGCCGCCGCCCTGCTCCGGCTGCGCGACGGCAGTGAACTGCGCGCGCACGGCTACAGCAGCCGCCACCCTTCGGACCCGGAACAGCTGCGGGTCGGCGAGGAGATCGCCGGCGCCCGCGCGCTCAACGACCTCGCCTCGCAGCTCCTCACCAAGGCGCACGCCGAGATCCAGGACGTCAGCCCGGTCCCGACCCACCCGCTGACGTGACCGGGCCCGGCGGTCCGGGCGCCCGGAACCACGCGCGTGAGGGCGAACGGGATCCGAACCGGCCGCGCATCCCGCTGATCTGCCCGCGCTGCGGGCACGAGCAGCGGGTGGTGCCGGGCGGTCCGGAGCGGGCGGTCAGGGTCGTGCACGTGGCGACCGGCCGCGAGGCGTGCGAGCCCGGGGACCTGGCCCGGGCACCGGACGAGGGCGACTGAACCCGGCCCGGCCCGCGTACCCCTCCCGCGGGTTACTCGGCATGCCCGGCCGGCGTCGGTTCTGGCAGTGCGTCCTTCAGTTCGGGCAGTACGTCGTCGGCAGCTGCCACTCCGGCCCGACCAGCCGCTGCTCCGGCTCGTCGATCGTGATCCGGATCCCCACCGTGCCGGCCAGCCCGACGCGGAAGCGGCTGCGGGCCAGTACGAGCAGCGCCGTGAGGCCGTACTTGTTGATGAGCGAGACGCGGTAGCGTGCCGTCGCATCCTCGTCGCAGACCCGCGCCCGGGCCGGGATCCGGCGGCCGGTCGGGCGACCGTGGGCGTCGCAGGAGCCGACCAGCACCTTGGAGTGGCGGCGGATCCGCTCGGCCGCGCCGGAGTGGGCCGGGGTCCAGATGCCGAGGGCGGGGCCGTCGGCGACCACCCAGATCTGCGAGTCCTCCCGGGTGCCGTCGTCGCCGAAGGTGGTGAGCAGGAGGTACCTGCTGTCGGCGAGCGGCTCGCTGCGGTCGTGCACGACGTCCTCCCTCTGGCGTGGGGGGCCGGGTCCGTGCCGGGACGGCCCTCGGGGATCTCGTGGTACTCGTCATTCTCGTCGATCTGGGCCGCCGCTACGAGGGGGCGGGGGCCGCCCGTGTGTCGCCCGTTCCCGAACGGCGAGCGGCCCGCCCGGTGTCGGGAGACAC
>NZ_JBFBDY010000618.1:0-3676 GCF_040683475.1 Kitasatospora sp. NPDC093558
CCCTCGCCCGGGCGCTCCTCGATCGGCTCGATCTCGCCGGTCAGGTACGGACCGGACGTGTCGACGTCGCGCAGCAGGAACCGGGTGGCGCGTCGTCCGTGCCGCCATGCAGGTGCTGGGCGCCCAGGGCATCACGGAGTGGTCGGTCGCATCGCGCTTCTACATGAAGTGCGCGGAGAACATCGGATCGCTCGACCGCGAGGACGCCGGGACGAACGGCTAGGCAGGGCCGCGGGCCGCCGGCACGTCCGCCGGCGGGTCCGCCGGCGAGTATTCCCGGCCCACCGAACAGTACGAGCGTCTTTCGCGTTTCGCGGATCCCAGGCAAAGGTGGTTTTTCGGTGCGAGTTTCCCTCGCGGGTCAGGAACCCGCGGACATGATTTCCTCGGACCTTTACGAGGAATCGCAGTACGCGGTGCGGAACATGCATTCCGTGTGGCAGGATATGCGGAAGAGCGAAGGCCTTGGCAAACAGCGGACGCCGGACGGCCAGGAATTCCTCGCGGCGGTCCGCCACGCGGACGTCCGGGAGGTCCTGAGCGACCACGGGACGTTCTCGTCGGCCTACAGCACCATGCTCACGGTGCGCGGGGACGGGGACGTCGCGGCCGGCGCCGCGATCCATCTCACGGACCCGCCGCTGCACCCCGAGATCAAGCGGGCCTTCACCCCGCTGATGACGGTGCCGGCGGCGCAGCGCCTCCAGCAGGACATCACCGAGCGCATGTCGGAGCTGTTCGAGACGATCCGGGGCCGGGAGTCCTTCGACTTCTGCGAGGCCATGATCACCCTGCCCATGACGATCACGGGCAAGCTGATGGGCATCCCGCAGGAGAAGTGGACCGTCACGGGCCGGGCGACGGTGCGGGCGATGGGGGGCGTGGACGCGGCCCAGTCGGAGATGCAGCGCCGGTTCGAGCTCTTCGAGGCGCACACGACCATCATGTCCGTCCTCGGGGACGTCCTGGAGGGCTCCCCGTCCGAGGACTCGGTGAGCGGACGCTGCCCGGTCACGGCCCACGCGGTCGGGGACGAGAGCAGGGACGTGCCGCTGCTGAACGCCTACGCGTTCCTCATGGGCGCCAACCCGACCGTGCCCCAGACGATCAACCAGACGCTGATCCTGCTGGCCGGCGACGACGACCTGTGGTCGTGGTTCACCCGGCAGGAGGAGACCGACCAGCGGTTCGTCGACGAGGCGCTGCGCTGGGCGAGCCCGGTCAACCACGTGCTGCGGCGTGCCACCGCGGACACCGTGGTCGCCGGCACCGAGGTGCCGGCCGGCTCGCTGGTCACCGCGTGGATCGCCTCGGCCAACCGGGACGAGGAGGTGTTCGACGACCCGTACCGGTTCGTGCCGGACCGCTCCCCGAACCGGCACCTGGCCTTCGGGCTCGGCGTGCACCGGTGCATCGGCCAGCACGTCGCCGCCCTCGGGATGAAGACCTTCTTCGACCTCTGGCGCAAGAACGTGCGGTCGGTGCGCCTCGACGGCGACCCGAAGCACCTGATCTCGAACTTCCTGAATGGCGTAGTGTATCTGCCGCTGGCAGTGACCTGGAAATAGCCGGCGCCGGCTGCCGGGTCGACGATTTGCACACGCGGAAGGCACAGCCGATGAGCGATTTCGTGACCACGGTGGTCGGACCGGACGACTGGCCCACGGTCGGAGAATTCTTCGCACCGAAAGGGCTTGTGGAAAATTGCTGGTGCACGTATTTTCGAATGACATCGAAGGAACGCTCTGCCTGCGGCGCCGAAGCCCGCAAGGACAGGCTCCGTGACCTGGTCGAGGCCGGCGAGCGGGTGGGCGTCCTCGGCACGGTCGACGGCGTTCCGGTCGGCTGGATCGGGGCCGGCCCCCGGCTGGGCTTCCCGAGGCTGCGCGGGTCCCGCGCGGCGAAGCCGGTCGAGGGTGACGACCCGGAGCGCATCTGGTCCATCGTGTGCCTGTACCTGGCGCGCGAGCACCGGGGCCGGGGCCTCGTCAAGGTGCTCGTCGACCGGGCGGCGGAGTGGGCCCGGTCCGAGGGGGCCGACCTCATCGAGGCCTACCCCGAGGACGACCGGACCCCCGGGGCCCCGTTCGACCGGAGCAGCTTCCACGGCCGGGTGAGCACCTTCGAGTCCTGCGGATTCACCGTCGTCGAACCCCGCCTCCAGCGCAGGGCGTTGGTACGGAAGGACCTCCGTTGACAGTTCACAAGGTGCTCGCACTCGAACCGTTTCTGAACAACCAGGCGGCGACCACGCCCGGCAACCTCGCCGACGGCCGGCTCAACGTCTGGCGCAACTCGCTCCCGGCGCAGCCCGCGCCGCTCGACCTCGTCGTGGACGGCGTGCCGCTGCGCAGCGCCCGGCTCGACGGCGACGGCCCGGACAACGTCGTCTGCTCGGGCCAGCGGATCGAGGTCCCGGAGCGGCGCTGGGACTGGCTCTACCTCATCGGCTGCGGTGAGCGGCGGGTCAGGGACGTCCTCACCTGGCACTTCTCCGACGGCACGGTGGACCGCGACCACTTCGCGCTGTCCGACCTGTGGGAGGGGCGGTCGGACTTCGGCGAGGAGCTCGCGCTGCGCACCGACGTCATCCACTACCCGCACCACGTCCAGGAACGCATCGGGATCACCCTCTGGTGCCAGCGGGTGCCGGTGACCTCGCGCAAGCCGCTCGCCGCCGTGTCGCTGCCGAGGAACCCGGCCGTCCACCTCTTCGCCCTGACGCTCGTCGGCCGGCCGGCGGAGGCCGGCGCCGAGGGCGGCCCGCAGATACCGGGAGCCAGCCGTGACCTTAGGTAGTACGACCGGAGCGACAGCGCGCGCGGCCCGCTGGAACGGTGCCCCCGGCACCTACCCGCAGTGGTACGAGGACCCGCTGAGCTGCCTGCAGACCACGCTGGGCAGCATCCTGCTGGAGCACGGCCTGAAGCCCGTCGAAGTCCTGGGCCTCGCTTGCGAGTTCGCGTTCGCGCCGGACGACGTGCCGCGCGAGGAGTTCTACCGTCCGGTGCAGAGCGACCGCGGTGTGGCCGCGGACCTGTGCCGCCACCACGACGTCGAGTCCGCCTGGACGACGGGCCGCGACGCGGACGACCTGATCGAGCTGATCGAGACGCACTCCAGCGTCATCGTCGCGGTGGACAACTACCACCTCCCCTTCCGCCCGGCCTTCCACGACGTGCACGCGGCCCACCTGGTCGTGGTGCCGGCCTGGCGCCGGACGCCGGACGGCGCCGTGGAGTTCTACGTCTCCGACGCCCAACCCCCCGCGTTCCAGGGCTGGTTGGCCGCCGAGCACCTGGTGAACAGCTGGACCTCCGGCAATCCGTCCGACACCCAGGACGTCTTCTTCTCCAGCAGCGAGATCGGTGGCAGGGTGCTGACGACCCGGGTACGCTCACAGCGCGAGGAGTTGACGGACCGTCAGGTCATGCCGGCACTGCGGGACAACCTCGACCGCTGGACCACCGGCACGGCCGGCGCCGCGGACCGCGTGTGGACCGGCCGCGCCGGACTGGCCCGCTTCGTCGAGCGCCTCCAGGAGAGCAGCGCCGACCCGGCGGACCTGCGCAGCGCCTACACGTTCGGCTGGGCCATGCACGCCCAGGCGTTCCTGCACGGCCCGTACCCGCAGGAGTTCGCGCAGCGCTCGAAGCAGGACCGGCAGCTAGGCGAG
>NZ_JBFBDY010000619.1:0-3670 GCF_040683475.1 Kitasatospora sp. NPDC093558
GTCCTCGGCCTCAACGGCGCCGGCAAGACCACCCTGCTGCGGATCCTGGCCGGCCACGTGACCCCGGACTCCGGCCGGGTCGTGCCCGGCCCCGGGCTGCGGCTCGGCTACTTCGCCCAGGAACACGACACCCTCGACCCGGCCCTCACCGTCCGGGACAACCTCGCCCTGGCCGCCCCCGGCCTCACCGACGGCGAACTGCGGCGCGTGCTCGGCGCGTTCCTGTTCCGCGGCGACGACGCCGACAAGCCGGCCGGCGTCCTGTCCGGCGGCGAGAAGACCCGGCTCGCGCTGGCCGGGCTCGTCCACTCGGGAGCCAACGTGCTCCTCCTCGACGAGCCCACCAACAACCTCGACCCGGCCTCCCGGGCCGAGGTCCTGGCCGCCGTCGGCACGTACCCGGGCGCGATCGTGATGGTCACCCACGACCCCGGCGCCATCGAGGCCCTCCGCCCGGACCGCGTCATCCTCCTCCCGGACGGCGACGAGGACCTGTGGAGCGACTCGTACCTGGATCTCGTCGGGCTCTCGTGACAGCGCGCCCGACGGCCCCGGTCCCGGTCCCGGTCCCGGTCCTGCGACGGACCGGGGCCGCCGGGCGTGCCCGTCGTTTGTCCTCTCAGACCTTCCGGTTTCCTCTCAGACCTTCCGGTTTCCTCTCGGACTCCGTCCTCTCAGACCTTCCGAGCCTCGATGAGGAAGCGGGCCGAGTGCGCGACGAACGGCCCGTCCGCGCGGATCAGGGCGTCCAGCTCGCGCAGGCGGTCCTCGTACGCCTTGACGGTGAAACCCGGGACCATCCAGATCACCTTGCGCAGGAAGTACACCACCGCGCCGACGTCGAAGAACTCCATCCGCAGCCGCTCCGAGCGCAGGTCCACGACCTCCAGCCCGGCGGCCCGCGCGGCGGCGCTCTCGTCCTCGGGGCGGCGGCTCCTGCGCGCCTCGGGCTGCGGGCCGATGAAGTACTCGACCAGCTCGAAGCCGGAGGCGGGGCCGACGTGCTGCCCGAGGTACGTACCGCCGGGCCGCAGCACCCGAGCGATCTCCGACCAGTACGCCTTCACCGGGTGCCGGCTGCTGACCAGGTCGAACGCGCCGTCGGCGAACGGCAGCGGCGGCTCGTCCGGGTCCGCCACGACGACGGCGCCCAGCGGGTGCAGCAGCTTCGTCGCACGGGCGATGTTGGGCGGCCACGACTCGGTGGCCGCCATGGCCGGAGGGAAGTTGCCCGCCCCGGCGAGCACCTCGCCACCGCCGGTCTGGACGTCGAGCGCCGCGTCGACCCGCGACAGGTGCTCGCCCAGCAGCCGCTGGTAGCCCCAGGAGGGCCGCTCCTCGGTGGCCCGCCCGTCGAGCCAGGAGAAGTCCCAGCCGTCCACGGACACCGCCCCGGCCTCGGCGATCAGATCCTCGAAGGTGCGCATGCCCGTATCCTCACCCGCACGCCACCGGTCGGCCAGCCGATTACGCGGCCCCCGCCCCTCAGGCACCACCCCTCAGGCACCGCCCCGATCCGGCTCGACCGCGTCCAAAACCGGTGTCCCCGTCCCCGCGGTCAGGAGAGGATGATCCCATGACGAACGAGCAGGCCGCAGAGCCGCCGTACGGCCACTGCGTGGTGGCCAACGTGGCCCGGCAGACCACCCACGGCGAGGGCGGACTGGACATCCAGGACGGCCTGAAGCACTTCGCGCCCGGGGCCAAGGTCTGGATCGCTCCACAGCGTTGGGACCTCGGCGGCGGCCAGGTCGTGGTCACCGGGCGGCACCGGGGCAACAGCCGACGGTACGTCACGCTGGTCACCAGCATGCGGCACCTGGAGAACTTCCGGGTCCAGGAGGTCTACAGCCCCGCCCTGCTGCATGCACTGACGGGGAAGGGGCCCAGCATGCCGCGCGATCTCTGGAGCGCCGAGCGGGCCGAGGAGTTCGCGACCCACCACAACGTCCCCCGCCTGGAGGTCCGCCTCGACGGCCGCTCCACCTACCTGCTGGCCCCCGTCCCGGAGCCGCCGCCGATGGAGCTGGAGCACGACGGCACGACGTACTACCTCGCTCACCTCAACGCCAACTGTGCCCGGTACTCAAGCCTCCCTCCGCCCGAGGAGCCCTCGTGTCCATGAGTCGCTCCCCCACCGGCCGGTTCTACGACGAGTTCGCAGCCGGCTACCACCTCCTCTACCCGGACTGGGAAGCCTCCGTCGCCCGGCAGGGCGCTGCTCTGGACGCCCTCGTCCGTACCCGCCTCGGCGACCGGCCGGCCACCGTGCTCGACTGCGCCTGCGGTATCGGCACCCAGGCGATCGGGCTCGCCGCCCGCGGCCACCGTGTCACCGGCACCGACCTCAGCCCGGTCGCCGCCGCGCGCGCCACCCGCGAGGCCGCCGACCGCGGCCTCCGGCTGCCCGCCGCAGCCGCCGACATGCGCCGACTCCCCTTCCGCGATGCCACGTTCGACGTCGTCGTGTGCGCCGACAACGCGCTCCCGCACCTCCTCACCGCGGACGACGTCCGCACCGCCCTCACCGACATGCGCCGCACCCTCCGCAGCGGCGGCCTAATCCTCCTCACCACCCGCCCCTACGACGCCCTGCGCCGCGAGCGCCCCTCCTCCACCGTGCCGCAGACCACCGAGCGCGACGGCCGCCGGTCCGTCATCTTCCAGCTCTGGCACTGGCACGAGGACGGCGAGCGCTACGACCTGGAACTCTTCCGGATGGCCCCGGACGCCACCGGCGAGTGGCGCACCGAGGTGCACCGGTCCACCTACTGGGCCCTCACCCAGGCCCAGTTGACCGCCTTCGCCACCGAGGCGGGCTTCACCGCCCCGGCATGGGCGCAGCCGGAGGAGACCGGCTTCTTCCAGCCGATGCTCGTCGCCCGCGTGCCCTGACCCTCCGCGCCGGGCGGGCGGCGGGCGGCTGTCTCCCGGTCCGGCGGACTCGCTCCGCGTCTCTCCTCTCACCTTCCGTCCACGAGCGCCGCCACCGCCTCGGCGACGCGGGCCGCGCCGTGCTCGCACACCATGCGCCGGGCCGCCGCCTCCGCTCGCGCGCGGTGCATCCGATCGTCGACGGCCAGGCGAACGGCCGCCGCCAGGCGCTCCACCGTCAGATCGGCATACGGGACCGGTCGCGGTGCCGCCCCGGCGGCGGCCAGACGAGCGGCCCAGAAGGGCTGGTCCGCCATCACCGGGACCGGCACGCTCGGGACGCCCGCTCGCAGTGCGGCTGCCGAGGTGCCGGCGCCCGCGTGGTGGACGACGGCGGCCGTGCGCGGGAAGAGGAGAGCGTGCGGGAGCTCGCCGACCGTCAGGACGTCGGAACCGTTCGCCGTCTCCGCGACGAGCCCGGCCCAGCCGGACTGCAGGACGCCCCGCACGCCCGCGCGGCGCAGCGCGTCCACCACGAGTCCGCTCAGCCGTTCACCGTCTCCGGCCGCCATGCTGCCGAAGCCGACGAACACCGGTGGCGGGCCGGCCCGCAGGAAGTCCTCCACCTCGTCGGGCAGGCGGTGGTCCGGCGCCGGGTGCGGCCACCAGTTACCGACGACCTGCAGGCCGCTGCGCCAGTCCGCCGGGCGCGGGACGAGTGCCCGGCTGAAGCCGTGCAGGACGGGCCAGTTCTCCCGTTCCCGGGCTCGCCGCAGGGCACCCTGGCCGAGCGGGG
>NZ_JBFBDY010000620.1:0-3669 GCF_040683475.1 Kitasatospora sp. NPDC093558
CCCTGGCCGACCTCCTGGCCGGCTCCAGGGCTGCGGGCGCGATCCCGCCCGCAGCCCTGGAGCCCCTGCGGACGGGAACCTGAGCGCGCGCCTCCGCCATCCGACGGGAAATCAGGCATCGAGGGCGGCGGGCTGGGCGAGCCCGGGGCCACCTGTGTGCGGGGTCCGGACGTAACCCTCGGCAGGCTCGGGAAGGACCCGGAGGCAGGCCGCGGAGCAGGCGTTCACCAAGATCGGCAGGACATCGGCGGCAACGCGCAGCGAGATCCAGGCCTGGTGGATCCCGGCTCCCTCCAGCGGCCGGTCGCACACGCTGCACCCGCGGAGCCCCGCAGCACCCCACGCGCCGCCGGGGCCCGCGCCCTGAACGCCGCCGGGCCGGAGCGGGGGGAACGGCGGGCGGAACCTCTCGTTGCCGTACAGCGCACGGGTGCTGACGGTGCTGCGCCTCAGGTCCGGGCACCTGGTCAGCTTGTACGGGAACCAGTGCAGCCGGTAGGAGGTGTACGGCGTGAATTCCCGCAGGCCGCTCATGCCGCCGATCTCCGGGGGGATCCGGACGAGATTGCTGCCGTAGAGGTCGAACTGCCTGACGGCGGCGAGCTTCGCGATGGTGGGCGGCAGGGTCACGATCTGGCGCCGCTCCCGGGGACTCATCTCCGCCAGCGGCCGGAACACCTCCCTGCCGTCGGCGGCGGCTTCCTCGACCAGCGCCAGGAGGTGCTGCCAGGCCGGCGACGACGTGTCCTGACGCTCACCGTGGAAGCGCACCCGCCGCCGGTTGCCCGCCCGGTACTGGTCGAAGCACGTGCAGATGTCCCGGGGGGACTCGCTGCTGCTGGTGCGCGATGCCGGCTCTGTCTCATGCGCCATGGCACACACGATACGAAGCCGGTGGGGGAGAAGGACCCGGGGGCCGTGGTCGCGGACCCCGGCGGCACCGGCCGGCTGCGGCTGGATGGGCCCGAACTGCACATAGCCCCGCCGCCCCAGGCATGGGACGGCGGGGCTGAGAGCTGTGGCTACTGGGCGTCGAATTCGCCGGCGCGGATGGCGGTGATGAAGGACTGCCAGGCGGCGGTGGGGAAGATGAGGGCGGGGCCGCTCGGGTCCTTGGAGTCGCGGACGGGCATGACGCCGGTGAAGCCGGGGGCCACCTCGATGCACTGGCCTCCGTCGGTGCTGTGGGAGGACTTGACCCAGCGGGCAGAGGACAGGTCGAGGCGGGAGCTCATGGTGCCAGTTCCTTCCGGATTCTTCTGATCATGCCCAGGGATTCGGCCCTGGGCGGCGCATCTACCTGCAGGCAATCGTATCGTCTGCGCCATCTTGCGACAGTGGCTCGATCCCGTTCGAGGAAGCCGCGGTGAAGCGTCTCGGTGTACCCGAGCTGGGAGTTGTCGCCGATGGTCAGCAGGGTGACGGCTGAGCGGAACGACCGGTGGACCCCCATGCTGAACGGGATGACCTGGATCATGATGTTGGGCCCGGCTGCCAGCTCTTCGAGGTGTTCGAGCTGTTCGGCCATGATGGATGGTCCTCCGAGCTGCCATCGGAGCACGCTTTCGTCCAGAGCGGCGTAGACGAAGGGCACAGGCGTGCGGGTCAGGAGTTTCTGCCTGGCCATCCGGATTGCGAGGCGTTCCTGGGCTTGCTCTGTAGTGACCTCGCCCAGATCCACGGCGCAGGTCAACTCGGCCTCGGCGTACGCCTGGGTCTGGAACAGGCCTGGGACGGCGCCGATTTCGAACAGCCTTATCTCCCGGGCCTGGGCCTCGAACTTCGTGAAGTCGGCGAACCCCTCGGCCAGGCCTGCGGAGTTGGAGGCCTGTAGCCACATCAGGGTCAGGGCGCCGTGGAGTCCGAGGGCCTTGTCGGCGGCCTCGGCGAATTTTCTGGACACCTGCTTCGTGGCAAGTTCGGCGACGCAGACCGTGGACGGGTTACACCCGATCTTCTTGGCGAGTTGAGCCTGGGTCAGGCCGGCCGCCTTGCGTGACCTGCGGAGTAGTACCCCGAAGGGTGCCCACGGGCCTGACTCTGGGTCAATTTCCTTGATGTTCACCATGGGTGCTCCAACTTGGATGCGCTGGAAGACAAGTCCATCTTCGCTTCCGATGCTAGGGCGCCTCACGCCACCATGAGCACAGAACGTGAAATTCCGACTGCGGAGGGTTCTCAAGATCATGGCGTCGTCCAAGCTTCACGGCTACGGGGTGCGGTGGGACCCCGAGGCCCGTTGCTACCGGGTGCGGAACGAGGTCACGGGGGAGTGGCTGCGCTGCGGCTCCACCGGTGAGCCGGCCTCTTTCCGTTCCTTCTGTGCCGCGTTCTCGGCGTGGCGGGTCTTCGAAGTGCACCGCAGGGTCGGTGTGTGATGGCCTCGATGCTCAACCGTGCTACCGCCGACCAGCGGCGTGAAGCCGCCCTCGTCGCCGACGACTTGGCCGCCGTCCTCGCGCTCGGTGACGCCAAGTTGCCGTCGCTCGAAGTGGACTGGGACTTCGGGCGCCGCACCGGCTGCTACCTGATCTGCCTCGGGGCCGCCCGCATCGACGAGGTGGAGCGGATCGTCGAACTGCTCCGCAAGGGCCTGCACTTCGAGCGCCTCGCCGCCGATGACTCCTGAACTCGCCGCCCGCCTCCTCTGGCTGCTCGGCTTCGCCACCCTGATCAACTGGTGTTTCCGGAACAGGAAGTAGCACCACCGTGCGCGACCCCCGCCTCCTCGCCAAGCCGCCCGTGTGCCGGCTCGGCTGCCTCGCCCTCGTCCGCAACCCCCGCGGCGACGTCCTGCTCGTCGACCCCGACTACATGGACGGCCTCATCCTGCCCGGCGGCGCCGCCCGCCCCAACGAACCCCCGCACGAGGCCGCCGCCCACCACCTCCTCGCGCAGACCGGCGTCTCCCTGCGCCTCACCCACGTTCTCGCGGTCGACTTCACGCCCGCCGACCGCTACCTGGAGCGTCTCAACCTCGTCTTCGACGGCGGCACCACCACCCAGCAACTCACCGTCCCTCCGCAGCACCACAGTGGCCTGCTCGGCGCCCGCTTCGTCCCCGTCCAGCAGATCGGCCAGGTCATGGCCCCCGCCCAGGCCGCCCGCGTCGCCGAGGCGATCACCGGCCATGCCGTCCCCCTCCTCCTCCACGGGCAGCGCGCCGCCTGACTCCCGCCCACAGCACAGGAAGTCGACGGGCCCGACTTCCTGCGTGGGTGGCAGTGCTCGGCGGACTTCCGTCCCGCCCGGCACGACCCGCACGATCTCCTGCGCGCCTGGTGGGAGCGGCTGGGCCCGGAGGAGGACGAAGACGAGGAGCCCCGCCCACGACGCGGGACGCGGCCCTGCGGGTGGCCGCCGAACACGTGGCACTCTGCCCCGGCCAGGTCTTCCAGGGCACCGGCACCCTCACCGCGTACACCGACCTGCTCGTGGACTCGCACCAGCGGATGTTCTGGTCGGACTGAGCACCGCCACGGACGCCGCACAGGAAGTCGGGCCCGCCGACTTCTCGCACCTGGGACCCGGGTGACCCTCGCAACCCGGCGGGTCGCGCAAGAACTCGAAGCCGGCCCGCAGGAAAGGCCGCGCCTTGTCCATAGATCCCCAGGGCGGCCGCCGCGTGCCGTCAATCCGGCCGGTGAAGCGGCTCAAGAAGGTCCGTCC
>NZ_JBFBDY010000621.1:0-3662 GCF_040683475.1 Kitasatospora sp. NPDC093558
GCCGCCGCGCGCCGCCGGTCGGCCTCGGCCGCGTCGAGGGGCGGCCGGGTGGCCGGTGCGGCGACGGCGAGTTCGGCGGCCTTCACGGCGACGGCCATCAGCCGCTTCGGCGGGACGGCCGCCAGCGGGCTCCACCACCCCTGGGCGAACCAGTTCGTCTCCTCCCTGGTCAGCTTCGGCAGGACGCCCGCCGCCGTGGGCTCCCAGCGCACCGCCCGGGCCGGGTCCCGCAGTTGCACGTGGGCGTCCGGGCGGTCCAGCACCAGGACGGGCGACAGCCCGGCGTCCAGCACCCGCCGCCCCGGCTGCTTGGCCCGGGCGTCGGCGACGAGCCGGTACCCACGGGCGGAGGCGTCGTGCAGGACGACGACGGGCAGGTCGTCCGGCAGGTCGTGCACGAGGCCGACGTGCCGCGCCCGGTAGCGCTCCAGGTACCCGTTGGCGCGCAGGAAGGCGGCGGCGGTGCGGTCCGGGCACAGCAGCGCGAAGGCGGCACCGTCCGCCGGTGGCCCGTACGGCACGCGTTCCTCCTCGATCACCCCGGCGGGCAGCGTGCCGTACACCTCGCGCCAGCGGGCGACCATCACGTCGGCGAACTTGCCGCGCCCCCACCGGGGGTTGACGGCCAGGGCGCCACCGGACTTGGCCGACTCGCGTGCGGCGTACCGGGCGACCACCAGGATGAGCGCGGTGGCGATCAGCAGGGCCAGCGACACGGTGTTGTGCAGAACGGCCGCCAGGAGGAGCAGGAGACCGGCCGCGCCGGCGCAGCATCCCGCGTACGCCGCCTGGCTCGCCTCCGCCGGACGCTGTCCGCGCGGCTCGGTCGCATAGCCCAACTGCTCGATGGTGCAGGTGAGTTGGCCGTTGCCGGTGATCTTCTCGGCGATCCGCCGGATCCGCAGGTCGGAGAGCCCGGCGCCGTCGAGCTTGGGGTCGAGGGCGAAGGGCTTGCGGCAGAACGTGCAGGTGCGGCGGGTGCGTTCGCGCTGGAGGAGGTTCCGCGAGCAGTGCGGGCAGATCATCGCGGCGACTCCAGGACGGCGGCGAACCGGCGCAGCCCGGCGGCCAGCCGCTCCCGCGCGCCGACCTGGCCGATCCGCTGCCGCCGCTCGACCTCCCGTAGTGCGGTGGCGAGTTGGTGGTCCTCGCGTCGCTCGGCCTCGGCCGCGGTGATCGCGTAGTCCTCGTGGTCGATGCCGTAACCGGTGTTGGCCGCAAGGATGTTGAGCGGTCCGGTACCCCGGTTGGCGAAGGAGTGCGGCATCAGCTCGGGGATCCGGATCATCAGCCCCGGCGTGAGCGGCACGTGCACCACGCGCCGCCGCTCGGCGTCGTACAGCCCGCAGGAGGCGAGGCCGAGGCTGAGCACGAGGTGCTCGCCGCCGTGCGCGTGCGGAGTGAAGGCGCTGCGCGGGGCGACGATGCCGAGCTTGTACGTGGCGTTGGAGGGGCGCTCGGGCGAGGTCTTGGCGTCGCCGATGAAGTAGTGCGCGTATTGGCCGCTGTCGATGAACCTCAGTAACTCGCCGGTCGTCGAACCGTGTTGATGACCGAGATGTCGAGCCCCGCCCCGATCTGCGGTGAGCACCCGGCCGTCGGGGCCGAGGCGGTACAGCTCGACTCCTCCGGGAAGTCGCGCGGCAAGCTGTTCGAGAGCGCTCAGTCCGGAGCGCATTGCCATGGTCCCCCCTGATGACGCTGGAGCATTCGCGGTGACGCGACCCGTGGACCCCCCGGTTCCCTTGTGTGAGAGGTTAGTTGGGGACCGTGAACGGCCGGGGATGTTCCGGTGGCCGCCGGGTGTCAGCGCCCTCGCTCGACCACGAACCCCGGGAGTGCGAGGAGGAACTCCCGCGCCTCGTCCGCCTCTTGCTCCCCGCAGGGGTCCGCCGAGCCGAGCACCCCGTCGATCTCCCGCTCCGCCGCCGCGACCAGCCCGTCCGCCGCCTGCCGCGCGCTCTCCACGCACTCGTACGCCGCGAGCCGGTCGAGCAGCCACCGCACGTCCTCGGCCGCCTCCGGGCCGCGCTGGGACCTGGTGCGGCTCAAGTACCGCTCGGCCCGGGCGCGTTCGGCAGCTGTGCAGCGATCCAGGAGGTGGATCAGCATGAGGGTCCGCTTGCCCTCCCAGAGGTCCCCGGCGATCTCCTTGCCGTACTCCTCCTGCGTCCCGGCGAGGTTCAGCACGTCGTCCTGGATCTGGTAGGCCGCGCCCAGGTACCAGCCGAAGCGGTCCAGCCGGTTGGAGTCCGCCGAGGCGCCCTCGGCGACCAGCAGGCCGCTGCGGCACGGGTAGAGGAAGGTGTACCAGGACGTCTTCTTGAGGCACAGCCGGTAGTAGTCGCCCGGGGCGAGGGCGCACGCGTTGTCGCGGATCCAGGCGATCTCGAGCGCCTGGCCCTCCAGCGACTGGCGGCACATGAGCTCGGTCTCCTCGAACAGCCGCCAGGCCAGTTCGCCGCCCAGTCCCCGCCGGTTGGCCATCAGCCGTTGGAGGCCCAGCAGGTGGGTGGCGTTGCCGACGTTGAGTGCCACCTCGACGCCGTACGCGGCCGGGAGGGTGGGCTCGCCGCGGCGCAGCTCGCTGCCGTCCTGGATGTCGTCGTGGATCAGGAAGGCGTTGTGGAACAGCTCGACGGTGACGGCCGGGTTGAGCGCGCGGGCCGGGTCGCCGCCGAAGGCCGCGCAGGTGGCGAGGCACAGCGCCGCACGCAGGCCCTTGCACGGGCGGGCCGGGTAGTCGGCGGCCAGCTCGTAGAGGTAGGGCGGGCTCTGCTCGGGGATGTGCCGCAGCAGCGCGGCCACCGTGCGCTCCCGGTAGCGCGCCAGCACCCGCTCGACGAGCGCGGCGCCACCGGAGAGCCGGGGCGCCGTCACCCCTCGGGCCGGGCGTCGGGCTCGGCGGCTTCGGTGGCTTGCGGCCCGAAGGCGGTGCTCAGGCCCTGGTTGACGAGGCCGGGCGCGAGGCGGCTGAGGTTGAGCAGCAGGTCGACGATGTCGTGCGCGCTCGCGGCGATCTTGCGGGTGTGCTCGGCGGCGTCGCCGGCGGTGTTGCCGAGCACCCGGGCGCTGACCGCGTCGATCAGTTCGTGGGTGTTGTCCGACACCCGGCGCACCAGCCGTCCGAACTCCTCCTGGTCGACGCGGTGTTCGTCGGCGAGGCGCTCGCCCGCCGCCTTGGCGTCGGCCAGCCCGGCCGCCAGCTCGCGCTCCAGGACGGCGGCGGCCTCCGTCACCGCCCGCTCGCCCTGCTCGCCCGCCTCGCTGAACCGACCGGCATCGGGCATGGCCGACCTCCTGGCTCGTGCCCCGGTCGACCGGGGGTGCACCGTCCGCAACGCTTGCCGATGGTACACGCCCGTGCGCGGAGCGTGTCCGTCCTCCGTGCACGTCATTCGACGTCCGGGGGTCCGGCGAGTCGCCCGGCACCCCACTGTCGTCACTGATAGTAGTTGCGTGGTTTCGCTGCGAAGGCGCGGACGACGGGACGAAGGAGCGGTCAATGGGTGGCAGACAGCGTCCGCCGAAGGCGCGGACCCCGCAGCCGAAGGTGGACACCCGCGTGGAGATCGCCCGCCTGGAGGGCTTCCTGGCCTGGGAGGCCGAGGTCGCCGCGGCCGAACGCGACGCCCGGGCCTTCGCCGGCCAGTTCTCCTGGC
>NZ_JBFBDY010000622.1:0-3658 GCF_040683475.1 Kitasatospora sp. NPDC093558
TCGAAGGCGAGCGGCCCGACGGCGAGCGTGGCCCCGCGCTCGCGCACCGCGTCGGCGGCGGCGTCGGCGCTCTCCGTCCCGAAGTAGCTGGTCCACGCGACCGGCATCGCCCAGCCGCCGCCCGCGACACCGAGGCCAGCCACCGCCTCGCCGCCGACCACGGCGTGCGCGTACGGGCCGAAGCGGTCCGGCCCCGGCTCGAACTCCCAGCCCAGCAGCGGCCCGTAGAACGCCTGCGCGCCCGCCAGGTCCCGGGCCGTCAGGCTCACCCAGCACGGAACGGCCGCCACGCAGCGCACCCGGGCGGTCTCACCGCTGCCCATCGCGGACCTCCTCGCCACCACCCGGCCGCCGGGCCCCTCCCGACACCCACGACCCACCGGCCGCCCGGGACGCCCACAGCCTAGGCCGACAGGCGTACCCCCGCCCGGCCCGACACGGCCTGGTTCAGCGCACCCAGTCCTTCAACGGCTCGGTGTCGAGGGAGATGCCGACGGGCTCGGGCAGGTGGACGGTCTTACCGAAGGGGAGGATCTGGACGGTCTCGTAGCGGACGCCGTCCGGCGCGCTGTAGACCTTGACCTCGGCGCTGTCCCTGTCGATCAGCAGGTACAGCGGGATGCGGCTCTCGGCATAAGCCCGAGGCTTGTCGATGCGGTCACGCTGATTGGTGTCGGAGTCGAACGAGGTGACCTCCGCGACCATCAGCACCTCGTCCGTCACGGCCCAATCTCCCTGCCCGACAAAGGCGTCTGCATCAGCGAGCGTGCCGTCCGGACGGGCGTTGCCACCTCGGTAGCCCTGAAGCTTCAAGCCCTGATCGTGCAGGTAGAGCTCCGGCCGGGCTTGGATGCAGATCCGCACGAGCCACTGAACAATGCGGCCGTGATCGCCGTCTGGCACCGGCTTGATCCCCAACTTCCCATTGATGAACTCCGGCCGGATGCCTTCGACGGTCCGGGCCAGGGCGCGAGCGAACTCCTCGAACTCCTCGGGCAGCATCAGCGGGCGGTCGGAGATTGCGGTCATGGACTTTCCTCCCTCGCCTGGACACCCCCCGATGCAACGATCACACCGGCGAGTGGTTACGGGCCGTCTGGCCTTCTGACGATAACCCTCATCAACTGTGACGCAGGTCACATCGATGGATGAAATATCCGGGGACGGAATCCCCGTTTGCTCCTACGTAGGCAGAAGCGGGGAGAAGTTCCCCGGTATCTTGATGAGGAGCAGTCGCCGTGACCACCGCCGCCACCAAGCCGGCCCGTTCCGCGGAGAGCGTTCGGGCGCCCAAGCTGCGCGCAGATGCCACCCGGAACCGGGAGCGGATCGTGCTGGCGGCCCGGGACGCGTTCGTCGAGCACGGCGCCGACGTGCCGCTGGACGAGATCGCGAAGCGGGCGGGGGTCGGCAACGCCACGCTGTACCGGAACTTCCCGGACCGCACGTCGCTGATCAAGGCCGTGGCACTGCTCGTCAAGGGCCGCATCCTGGCTCTCGCCGAGACGGCGGCGGCCGAGGCCGACGCGCTCGGCGGCACCGGCCCGTTCGACGCGCTCCAGCGGTTCGCGCACGCGACCGTCGAGGAGAAGGTCGGCGCGCTGTGCACGGTCTTCGGCACCCGGGTGGACCCGTTCGACCCGGACGTCGTCGAGATCCGCGACCGGCTGCACGGGGCCGTCGGCGGCTTGCTGGAGCGCGCTCGCGCGGCGGGCGAGCTGCGGCCGGACGTCGACCACGGTGACCTGTTCATCGCGATGGCCCAGCTCTCCCGCCCGCTGCCGAACACCTCCTGCCGGATGCTCGACGCGTTCGTGCACCGGCACCTCCAACTGTTCCTGGACGGCCTGCGGGCACCCGCCCGTTCCGTCCTGCCCGGCCGGCCCGCCACCTTCGAGGACTTCCAGGCCGCCAACCACTGATCCGTTCCGACCTCCGATCCCCTCCCGACCCCTCCCGACTCCGACCGACCGGCACCCCCAGGCCGCCACGGCCTGATCCCGGCACGCCCGCGTACGGCGCCAACTCGCGCCGCGCGCAGGCTCGTTGACCCCTCTCCCGCCCCACACGCACCCGTGAAGCGAGTACCGCCATGCCCGAAACCGACGCCCGCCCGGCGACGCTGCCCGATCCCAGGCGCTGGAAGGCCCTGATCTTCATCGGCCTCGCCCAGCTGATGGTCGTCCTCGACGCGACCATCGTGAACATCGCCCTGCCGTCCGCCCAGCGCGACCTCGGCATATCCGACGGCAACCGCCAGTGGGTCATCACCGCCTACGCGCTCGCCTTCGGCGGCCTCCTGCTGTTCGGCGGCCGGATCGCCGACCTGTGGGGCCGCAAGCGCACCTTCATCGTCGGCCTGACCGGCTTCGCCCTCGCCTCCGCGCTCGGCGGCGCCGCGGCCAACACCGCGATGCTGCTCGGCGCCCGCGCCCTCCAGGGCGTGTTCGGCGCACTGCTCGCGCCCGCCGCACTCTCCCTGCTCGCGGTGACCTTCACCGAGGCCAAGGAGCGCGCCAAGGCCTTCGGCATCTACGGCGCGATCGCCGGTGGCGGTGGCGCCATCGGCCTGATCCTCGGCGGCCTGCTCACCGAGTACATGAACTGGCGCTGGACCTTCTTCGTCAACATCCCGTTCGCCATCATCGCCGCCGCCGGCGCCGTCCTGGTGATCCGCGAGCCCGCCGAGGGCCGCAACCGCAACCGCCTGGACGTCCCGGGCGTGCTGCTGGTGACCACCGGCCTGGTCTCCCTGGTCTACGGCTTCACCCGCGCCGAGACGAGCGGCTGGACGGCCGGCAGCACGCTGGGCCTGTTCATCGCCGCCGCCCTGCTGCTCACCGCGTTCGTCCTGGTCGAGCGGAAGGTCAAGGCCCCGCTGCTGCCGCTGCGCGTGGTGCTCGACCGCAACCGCGGCGGGGTGTACCTGTCGCTCGGCATGGCCGTGATCGGCATGTTCGGCCTGTTCCTGTTCCTGACCTACTACCTGCAGATCGTGCTGGACTACAGCCCGGTCCTGACCGGCGTCGCGTTCCTGCCGATGGTGGCGGGCATGATCACCGGCTCGACCCAGATCGGCGCCCGGCTGATGACCCGGGTCCCGGCGCGCTACCTGATGGCGCCCGGCTTCCTGGTCGCCTCGATCGGCATGCTGATCCTGACCCAGATCGGCCTGGACTCCTCCTACCCGGTCCACATCCTGCCCGGCCTGATCCTGATGGGCCTCGGCATGGGCACCGCGTTCATGCCGGCCATGAGCCTCGCCACGCACGGCGTCCAGCCGCGCGACGCGGGCGTCGCCTCGGCGATGGTCAACACCTCGCAGCAGGTCGGCGGCGCCATCGGCACCGCGCTGCTGAACACGATCGCGGCCAGCGCCACCACCAGCTGGCTGGCCTCGCACGCGACCGCCGCCGCGGCGGACAACCCCGCCGCCGCGAAGGTGCTGCAGTTCCAGGGCATGGTGCACGGCTTCTCGACCGCGATCTGGGTGTCCTTCGGGATCCTGGTGGCGGCCGCGGCCGTGGCCTTCACCTTCGTCAACGCCGGCCGTCCGGGCGCGACCAGCGGTTCGACCGCCGACGCCCAGGAGGCCGCCGAGGTGCCCGTCCTGGTGCACTGAGCCCGCGCGGGCGAACTCCGGGTGCGTACGGCGGCC
>NZ_JBFBDY010000623.1:0-3639 GCF_040683475.1 Kitasatospora sp. NPDC093558
CCCGCGCCCGTCCGGCCGGGAGCCGGGGCCGCGCTCGCCGTGGCCCCCGCCACCGCCCCGGCGCCCTCGCCCGAGCGGATCGGCGCGTTCACCGCGACGCCCGTCCGCGTCGCCGACGCCGCCGCGCACCACGAACTGCTCGCCCTGATCGACGGCGACGCGCTCCGGCTCGACTACGACACCGGCCTGTTCGACGAGGACGCCGCCACCGCCTTCGCTCACCGCCTGCTCGCCGTCCTCACCGCCCTGCTCGACGACCGCCCCCTGCACGCCGTCACCGCCCTCGCCGAGCACGAGCGCGCCGAGGTCCACGCGTGGTCGCGCGGTGCGCACCTCCCGTTCGAGGACACCTGTCTGCACACCCTCGTCGAGCGGCACGCCGCACGCACGCCGGACGCGATCGCGGTCGTTTGCGGCGACGTGGAATTGACGTTTCATCAATTCGACGAGCGGGCGAACAAATTGGCCGCGCTGCTGCACGGAAACGGCATCGGCCCGGGTTCCTTGGTCGCCCTCCCGGCCGGGCGCTGCGCCGATTCCGTCGTCGCGATGCTCGCCGTGCTGAAAGCGGGCGCGGCCTACCTCCCGTTCGAACCGACCCACCCCGAGGAGCGGCTGCGGCACGTCCTGCGCGACTCGGGCGCCCACGCACTCGTCGCCGACGAGCACCCGCTGCCCGGTCTCCCGGTGCCGCTGCTGCGCCCCGCCGACGCCGCCGCGCTGCCCGCCCGCGCCCCCGCGGTGCGGGTGACCCCCGACGACACCGCGTACGTCATCTACACCTCCGGCTCGACCGGCGCGCCGAAGGGCATCGCCGTCCACCACCGGGCGATCGTCGCCTCCACCGCCGCCCGGGCCGCCGCCGGGCCCGCCCCGGGCCGGGACCTGGTGCTGCCGCCGCTGTGCTTCGACGGCGCGGCGGGCGGCATGTTCTGGGCGCTCGCCAACGGCGGCGCCGTCGTCCTGCCGACCGAGACCGAGGCGCACGACCCGCTCGCCCTGCGCGGCCTGCTGGAGCGCGCCGGCATCACCCACGTCCACGCCGTGCCCTCGCACTACCGGATCGTCCTGCAGGTCGCGGACGCGCCGGTGCTGGCGCGGCTCGCGATGGTCGCGGTCGGCGGGGAGCCGCTCACCGCGGACCTCGTCGCCGAGCACCTGCGCCGGCGCCCCGGCGCGCGGCTGTTCAACGACTACGGGCCCACCGAGTGCGCCGTATGGGCCACCACGCACCGGTGCGGGCCCGCCGAGGCGTCCGGCGCGGCGATCCCGATCGGCCGCCCGGTGCCCAACTACCGCGCCCACGTGCTCGACGCGCGGCTGCGGCCGGTGCCGCCCGGGGTGCCGGGGGAGATCTTCCTGGGCGGGCCCGGCGTGGCCCTCGGCTACCACGGCCGGCCCGGCCTCACCGCCGAGCGCTTCCTGCCGGACCCGTTCGAGCCCGGCGGCCGGCTCTACCGCACGGGGGACCGCGGCCGGTGGTCGCCCGACGGCCGGCTGCTCATCCTCGGGCGGGTCGACCACCAGGTGAAGGTGCGCGGGTACCGGATCGAGCTGGGCGAGGTCGAGGCGGCGGTGCTGCGGCACCCGACGGTCGCCGAGTGCGCCGTCCGGCTGCACGGCGAAGGCGCGGCCGAGCGGCTGGTGGCGTTCGTCGCGCTGCGGCCCGGTGCCGCGGCG
The DNA here is from genome assembly GCF_040683475.1 of Kitasatospora sp. NPDC093558. NCBI lineage: Bacteria > Bacillati > Actinomycetota > Actinomycetes > Kitasatosporales > Streptomycetaceae > Kitasatospora > Kitasatospora sp. NPDC093558. Next base: position 1,681 of record NZ_JBFBDY010000623.1, read on the forward strand.
GGGAGCGCCGCCGGGCTGCGCCGGGCGCTCGCCGAGGCGCTGCCCGCGCCGATGCGGCCCGACCGCATCGTGCTGCTCCCCGCGCTGCCCCGGACCCCGGGCGGGAAGATCGACTCACAGGCCCTCCGGAGCACGGCGGTTTCGGGCACGCGGAATTGACACTCGGCCGATTCGAACAAACACGCGCAAGCGGCTTCACAAGTCACCATGTGAAGGTAAAGTGACGGACTAGGAGCGACAAAGCGCCTGGTCTCACGACCAGCGCCCTACCCAACCCCCCACGGCTTCATGCATCGACCGCTCGGCCATCCCGAACCCCCGTCAGCTGGCCAGGAGCGGAAGGTCGGCCGCGAACTTGGGTATGGACATGACAGCTCGGCCTCTCCTAAGATCCCCTTTCGGCCCCGTATCTCTTCGCCCCGTGGAGGATTGGCTCGCCGATGCAGAAAAAGGGACTCCCCCCGATGTCCGGCCATTTCGCCGACGACAGCAGGACCGATCAGCACAATGTCCGCACCATATCCCGCGACATTTCCCGCACCATATCGTTCCGAATTCTCGGACCCTTACAAGTCGTCATCGACGGAAAAACCGTCCGGGTCGGCCGCAACCGCCAGCTGACCGTCCTGGCCGTGCTCCTGCTCAACGCCAACAAGATCGTCCCGGTCAGTTCGCTGATCGACGCGGTGTGGCGCGCCGAACCCCCGGCCACCGCCGACAAGCAGATCCAGACCTGCGTCTGGCGGCTGCGCAACGCCTTCGCCGCCGCCGGCGCCCCGGTCGACCTCATCGAGACCGAGCAGGGCGGCTACCGCATCCGGCTCGGCGACGAGGACCTCGACGCCGACGCGTTCGAACACACCGTCCGGCGTGCCCGCGACCTCGCCGCGGCCGGCGAGCTGGAGCACGCCGCCACCGAGTACCAGAGCGCCCTCGCCCTCTTCCGCGGCCAGCCGCTGGCCGACCTCTCGGGGCCGCTCACGTACACCGTGGCCGCGCACTGGGAGGAGCGCCGCTTCTCCGTCCTGGAGGAGTGGCTGGACGTCGGGCTCGCGCTCGGCCGGCACGCCGAGCTGATCAGCGAACTCAAGCCCCTGGTCGCCGAGTTCCCGATGCGCGAGCGGCTCTGCGCCCAGCTGATGACGGCGCTCTACCAGTCCCAGCGCCGGGCCGAGGCCCTCGCCGTCTACCGCACCAGCCGGCACGCGCTGATCTCCAAGCTCGGCCTCGAACCCGGCGCCCGGCTCCAGGAGCTCCACCAGCAGATCCTCGCCGGCGAGGGCGTGGCGCCCCCGGCGACCGCCCGCCGCACCCCGCGGCCCGACAAGACCCCGGCCCAACTGCCCCCCAGGGTCACCGACTTCGCCGGACGCAGCGACATCGCCGAACGGATCGGCTGGGACCTGCGGGCCACCGGCACGCCCCGGGTGATCGCCCTGGTCGGCTGCGCCGGGGCCGGCAAGACCGCGCTCGCGGTGCACGTCGGGCACGGCCTCCAGCAGCACTTCCCCGACGGCCAGCTCTACGCCGACCTGCGCGGCCAGTCCGATCCGGTGCCCCCGCAGGAGGTCCTGCGCGGATTCCTCGACGGCCTCGGCGTCCCCGAACAGCGGATCCCCGCCGGACTCGCCGCCCGCGCCGCGCTGTTCCGCAGCGTCACCGCCTCCAAGCGCCTGCTCATCGTGCTCGACGACGTCGCCGAGACCACCCGCTACGAGACCCTGCTGCCCAGCGGCGAGAGCGCGGTGCTGTGCACCGGCCGCACCAGCCTGCTCAAGATCCCCGGACTCACCGAGTACTGCCTCGACGGCCTGCCCGGCAACGAGGCGGTGGACCTGCTCGCCTCGCTCGTCGGGGTCGAGCGGGTCTTCGCCGAGGTCGACAGCGCCCGGCAGATCGTCGACCTGTGCGGCCGCCTGCTGCTTCAGTACAGCGACCTTCTCGGTAGGGGGAGTCTGC
>NZ_JBFBDY010000624.1:0-3635 GCF_040683475.1 Kitasatospora sp. NPDC093558
GCCGTAGGTGTCGGGGTGCGCGGCGTGGATCTTCCGCGTGGCGGCGACGAGTTCGGCGCCCACCGGCCGGCCAGGACCGTGCCGACCACCAACTGGAGCTGGTGGTAGAGCATCAGCGGCAGCACCATCAGCCCGGCCTCGGTGCCGAACAGCACCGTGGCCATCGGGAGGCCGTTGGCCAGGCTCTTCTGCGAGCCGCACAGCATGGCCGCGACCACGGCCGGCCGGCCGAGCCCCACGGCCCGCGCGCCGAGGCGGGCGGCGGCCAGCGCGGCGGCGAGTAGGGCGAGCAGCACCGCGGCCAGGCCGAGCAGGGCGCCGGGCGTGGCGAGGTGCCAGATGCCCTGGGCCGTCGCCGCGCTGAACGCCGTGTAGACGACGAGCAGGATCGAGCCGCGGTCGACCGGTGAGAGCAGCCGTTTGTGCCGCCCGAGGAACCCGCCGATCCACGGCCGCAGCACCTGCCCGAGCACGAACGGCGCGAGCAACTGGGCGGCGATGCGCAGCAGTCCGTCGGCGGAGAGCTCGGCGTGCGAGCCCAGCAGCCAGGTGGCGAGCAGCGGGGTCAGGACCAGCCCGGCCAGGCTGGAGTACGTCCCCGCGCAGATCGCCGCCGGCACGTCACCCCTGGCCGCGCCGGTGAGCGCGACCGAGGACTGGACCGTCGACGGCACCAGGCACAGGAACAGCACACCGGTGCGGAGCTGGTCGGTGAGCGGGACGGGCGTCAGGAGGGCGGTGGCGAGGCCGAGCAGCGGGAACAGGACGAAGGTGCAGGCGAGCACCAGCCCGTGCAGCCGCACGTGGCGCAGCCCGGCCAGCGTCTCGCGGGTGGACAGCCGCGCGCCGTACAGGAAGAACAGCAGCGCCACCGCGAGGTCGCAGGCCACCGCGGCCGTGCGGGCCGCCGCGCCGGTGGCCGGGAACAGGGCGGCCAGCCCGACGGTGCCCGCCAGTGCCGCCATGTAGGGATCCAGGCCGCGCCGCCGCAGCCACTGCAGGCTCATCGATCACCCTCCCTTCGCACCCGGCGCCGGCAACGAGCCCCACCACGCCCACCACCGAGCCGCCCACCACCGAGCCGCCGACCACAGACCCGCCCACCACCGACCCGGCCCCGTCGTGGTCGCTGCCGGCCGAGCCGCCGCCCTGCCGGACGTTGGCCGTGCGGTCCACCTCCACCCAGGAGTCGGCGTGCGAGTTGTCGATGACCGTGATCAGCCCGCCCGCCGCCGCGGCCGGCGCACCGCCCGCGAGCAGCGCGCACGCCCCGGCGAGTCCGGCGGCGCCGGCCCGCCACCGGGCGGATGCCCGGTGGCGGACCGTGCCGCGTGGTCCGAACGTCACGCCGTGACCTCCGCGAGCCCCCGGGAGCGGGCGATGTTCCGCTCCAGCAGCTCGGTCGACTCCCGGACGCTCACCGGACGGTTGTCCGGCGCCGCGGCCGGGAGCCGCCCGTCGTTCACCTTCAGCCCCGCGAGCGCCTCGTCCATCGCCCGGTGCGCGGCGAACAGGCACGGCGTGCTGTAGATCGCGACGTCCACCCCGAGGTCGCCGAGCTCCGACAGCGACAGCCGGGGCGACTTGCCGCCCCCGATCTGGTTGAACAGCAGCGGCTTGTCGCCGACGACGCGGCGGATCCGCCGGATCCACTCCTCGCTGCGCACTCCGTCGACGAGGACGACGTCCGCGTCCGTCTCGGCCAGGGCGCGGGCGCGGCGCAGGATGTCCTGCTCCTCCGTGGCGTCGGTGCGGGCGACGACCACGAGGTCCGTGCGGTTCTCCAGGACGAGGTTCAGCTTCTCCAGGTACTCGTCGAGCGGCAGGACGAGCTTGCCGTCCGCGTGGCCGCAGCGGCGCGGGCGCTTCTGGTCCTCCAGGATCACGCCGGAGGCACCGGTGCGTTCGAGCCGGCGCACGACGTGGCAGGCGACCTCGGGATCGACGTAGCCGTCGTCGATGTCGACCAGAAGGTGGTGCCGGGGGAACGCGCCGCGCAGCCGCTCGACGAAGGAGAGCATGTCCGGCCAGGCGATGAAGCCGATGTCGGGCAGGCCGTAGTAGGAGGCGGCGAAGCCGAATCCGGAGACGAACATCCCGTCGTAGTGTTCGGCCGCGATCGACGCCGAGTACATGTCGTAGACGCCGATGAGCGGCGTGGTGCCCGTCCGCGCGATGTCCTCGCGCAGGCGCCGACCGTGGCCGGTTGCCGTGATTCCGTGGAACAAGGCCTTCTCCTCACTCACGATTCACTCGGGATTCGCCCGCGATGATTTTGCCTGGATTTGGGTTTCCCTAGACCAAATCGAGGCGTCCTCACTATGTGCTCTTTACTGCGCCTTGGGCAAATCTTTTAGAGCGAATCACTCATGTGGGTGATGTGGAATCAGCCAATAGGAAAAGATGACAAATGAAGCGGGCATGCGTGAGCGGGGCCGGACGCCGCAGCGTCCGACCCCGCGGTGCGCGTCTCAGACGGTGCGCGCCGGCTGGGCGGCGCGGCGCTCGCGCAGCGTCCGCAGCACGCGCCGGGTGGCGCGGGTGGCCACCGGGGGCAGGAGGTCCAGGGCGAGCCGGCGCGGGGCGGAGGGCTGGACCGGCGCCTTGACCTGGTGGTTGAGCCGCAGGACGCGCACCCCGGCGATGGTGTCCTCGTCGACCGTGTAGCCCTCCTCGCGCCAGTCGCGGCCGAGCAGGACCTCGCGCGCCGCCGCCGCGTCGCCCCAGGTGCCGTAGAACTTCGACGGGGTGAGCAGCACCGGCCGGAGCCCGCCGGTGAACACCGCCTCCCACACCGCGGCGGCGACGCCGGGGGTGTGCTCCTGGCGGTAGTCGTCGAGCGCGACGAGGCCGTCGCCCGCGAGCGCGGCGCGGGCGACGCCGATGTCCCCGGCGACGTGCTCGTAGAGGTGCGAGGCGTCGACGTGGACGAACCGGCAGCTGCCGGCCGGGATCCGGCCGTCGGCCAGGACGGACGTCGGGGCCTGGATGATCTCCGGCAGGGCGGCGTGGAACGCGAGGTAGTTGGCCTCGAACGCGCCGCGGGTGAGGGTCTTGCGGTAGGACATCTCCATCTCGGCGGCGTTGTCGGCGTCGCCCGCGTCGGAGTCGAACAGGTCGCAGACGGTGAGCCGCTCGCCGGGCCGCAGGTGGTCGCCGAGCAGGACGGCGCTGCGGCCGAGGTAGCTGCCGAGTTCGAGGATGTCGCCGGTGACGCCGGCCGTGCTCTGGGCGGTGAGCAGGTGCCCGAAGGCCGCCCGGTCGAGACTGAAGAACCAGCCGGGGATGTCGTCCCGCTTCAGCGGTGCGGGTCGGGGGGCAGCGGTCTCGCACGTGGTCACGGCGGCCTCCAGGGGAGCGGGCAGGGGCCCGGTGGCGGGTGCACGCCGCACCGGTGCCCCCGCGGGCCCGTCGGACGTGAGGCGGATCATCATAGCGACGGCGGGGCCCGATTGGACCAGGTGCCGATCGGCGGAATTCCGCTTCCCGGCCCTGCCGTTCGGTCCCGTTCGGCCCTTGGGCCTGTCTTCGAACCCCCGTCTGCCGGGCGACGCCGGGGCACGCGCCTCGCCGCGTTGTCGTCGGTCGCCGATGCTCCGCATGGACTCCCTCCTCCGCCTTGCGATGCACGCACC
>NZ_JBFBDY010000625.1:0-3633 GCF_040683475.1 Kitasatospora sp. NPDC093558
GCAGGCCGCCCAGTTCCGGCTCTCCGTGCGCCACCTTGTACAGCAGCGCGGCCGGGCTGTCCGCGCCGAACGGCGACGCGCCGGTGGCCGCGAACGCCAGCACCGCGCCGAGCTGGAACACGTCCGAGGCCGGGCCCAGCGGCCGGTCCTGCACCTGCTCCGGCGACATGTACCCGGGCGAACCCACCACGACCCCGGTGCTGGTGAGCGCGGACGTCGCGAGGCTGTCCATCGCCCGCGCGATCCCGAAGTCGATCAGCACCGGGCCGTCCGGCGACAGCATCACGTTCGACGGCTTCAGGTCGCGGTGGATCAGCCCCAGACCGTGGATCGCCGTCAGCGCCTCGGCGAGCCCGGCGACCAGCGCCCGCACCCCGTCCTCGGACAGCGGTCCGAACTGCGCCACCGCCTCGGCCAGCGACGGCCCGGCGACGTACCCGGTGGCGACCCACGGTTCCGGCGACTCCGTGTCCGAGTCGAGCACCGGCGCCGTCCACGCCCCGCCGACCTGCCGCGCCGCGGCCACCTCGCGCCGGAAACGGGCCCGGAACTCGGCGTCCGCCGCCAGCTCCGGCCGCACGACCTTCACCGCGACGGTCCGCCCGCCGGCCGTCCGCCCCAGGTAGACGCAGCCCATGCCGCCCGCGCCGAGCCGTCCGAGCAGCCGGTACGACCCGACGACGGACGGATCCTCTGCCAGCAACGGCTGCATCGTCACACCACTCCCCCGTTCGCCGCCCCGCCGCTTCCGGCCACGGCACCCCGAATCGCCGCCCAGAGCTTAGCGGTACCCTCCGCCGGGGCCGGCGCGGTACTCCCGCCCCCAGGACGGTCCGCCCCCAGGACGATCCGTCGGCGGGCGGCCGTCACCGTGGGCGGGCGGCGGGCGGAGGATGTGCTCATGACGATCAGCCACGCCGCCGACCCCGCCCGCGGAACCGGTCCTGCCGACCCCGCCGTCCGCGCTGAGGGCCGGGTGCCGCGCCCGCTCACCGCCGCCGCCTTCACCGCCAACTTCGACCGCTTCGCCATCGGGCCGATCCTCGTCGTCGTCGCCGCGGCCGAACGCGTCCCGCTGACCGCCACGGTGGCGCTGGCCGGTGGCTACGCCCTCGCCTACGGCCTGTCCCAGCCGGTGTGGGGCATCCTGTCCGACCGGATCGGCCGGCTGCGCGTGATCCGCCTCGCCCTGAGCCTCGCCGCGCTCGCCGGACTGGCCTCGGCCGTGGCGCCGAACCTGACGGCGCTCACCGCGCTGCGCGTCCTCACCGGCTTCGCCTTCGGCGCGGTGGTGCCCTCGTCGCTGAGCTTCGTCGGCGACGTGGTGGCGCCGGAGCGGCGCCAGAACGCGCTCGCCGACCTCATGGCGGCCCTCGGCCTCGGCAGCGGACTGGCCGCCCTCTTCGCCGGGGTGGTCGCCAACTGGCTCAGCTGGCGGCTGGTGTTCGCGGTCCCGGCACTGGCCGCCATCACCGCCCTGCTCGGGCTGCGCGGCACCGCCGAGCCGGATCGCGCCCCGGTCGGCGGTCTGGCCGACCAGCTGTCGGCCGTCCTGCGGTCCCGGTCCGCCCGCGTCGTGATCGCGCTCGGCGTGGTCGAGGGCGCCGTGATGCTCGGCGGACTGACCTTCGTGGCCCCGGCCCTGCAACACCTCGGGCTGTCCGACGCCGCCGCGGGCGCGATCACCGCCCTGTACGGCGTGGGCACGCTGCTCTTCACGCGCGCCGTCAAGGCCCTGACGCAGCGCATACCGCCGCACGGCCTGGCCGCGATCGGCGGCGCGGTGATGGCCGTCGCCTACGCGGCCGCCGCCGTGGCGCCCGGTGCGTGGACGTATGCGCTGGTGGCGACGATGCTGGGCGCGGGCTGGGCGTTCCTGCACTCGACGATCCAGGCGTGGGCGACGTCGGAGGTGCCCGAGGCGCGCGGGACGGCGGTCTCGTTCTACGTCGCCGCGCTGTTCATGGGCAGCGCGCTCGGTGCCACGTTCGGCGGGGGCGCGGCCGAGCAGGCGCGGTTCGGGCTGGTCTTCGGGGTGGCGGCCGTCGCGACCGTCCCGCTGACCATCGCGGTGGTCGTCGGCCGCCGCCGCTTCACCGCTCGTGCGTAGGGGCCGGTCCTCCGATCGGTGCGCTCGGAACCTTGACGAGCGACACCACCGAAGCCTCCGGCGACTCCGCTTCCGCCGCCGTCAGTTCCGTCAACTCCGCCACGGCGCCCGGCTGCTCGATGCGGCTGAGCAGCCGCGCGACGGCGTCCGTGCGCTCCCGCAGGGCCGCGACATGCGCCGCCTGGGCCGGCTTCACGGGCTCCTCGGCGGGCCGCACGACGATGCCGCGGCGGCGGGCGGTCGCGATCAGGCTCTCGCCGACCTGGCCGGAGACGACGAGCGTGGCGACGGCGAAGCAGCCCGCGTCGAGGGTGCGCTGGCGGCCGAGCAGGCCTCGGTACACGATCCGCGCGGGCACGGCCAGTTCGTCCAGGCGCCCCTCGACCGAACCGCGTTCGAGCGCCGCCAGGACGACCGTGGCCAGTGCCTCGCCGACCTTGGTGACGGCCCACTTGCGGCCGGGCACGGCCGGCAGGAACTCGCGGACCTTGTCCACCTCCTGCTCCAGGGCGGTGGTGGTCAGCACCTCGAAGGCGTTGCGGGTCTGCACCTCCACGACCTTGTCCCACTCGATCTCCTCGCCGTCGAAGCCGGCCTTGACCGGCCCCAGGTGCACGGCGCCGAGGCCGTCGAGCAGCCCGAGCAGCTTGTGCACGGCGGCCGGTGTGCGCGGGTGCCGGCCGAGCAGCGTGCCGACCGACAGCTTCCACGGCTCGGTGGCGGGCACCGGCGGCGGCGCGACGGAGGTGAGCGCCGTGAGCGCCCACCGTCCGCCCGCCACCGACCGGCCGCCGCGCACCGCTGCCTGCCAGCCGGCCTGCAACCCGGCCTCGCCCCGCTCGGCCGCCACGCCTATCAGCCGTCCCAGACCACCCATCAGCTCTCCCCGTCCTCACATCGACAACCCGCCGATGGTAGGCCGTCCCGCGACCGGCCCCCGCACCGGTCGGCACCGGTCACGTCCTCAGGCGCAACGCAGGCCCTCCAGGACGGCCCGCTCGACCGGGGACGGGGCACCGCCGGCGCGCCCGCGCGAGCGCAGGCCGACCCACGACGAAGGACTCGATCTCGGTTTCGGTCAGCACCGGCACGCTCCACGGACTCGGTCGTCGACTTGCCCCCGCAGCCTCGCCGAGCCCCGGTGTGACGGCAATTCAATTTCCGTGCCTGTGGATAACTCGGCCCGACGATGTTCCTGCAACGCTCCGGCGGGTGACGGCGGGTGCTAGCGGGTGACGGCGATGGGCCCCGGTCTCGCGGACCGGGACCCACCCCGAGGTGTCGCTGCTGAACGCCGCCCCCGGGGAAGGGAAGCGTGCGCCCCGGGATCGGGGTCGGCTGCCCGGCGCCCACAGGACCGGGCTGGTTGGTCGGCCCGGGGCCGGGCGCGAAGCGGTCGGGTTCGGCGTCGACCGGGTTGTCCGGGTCCCGAAGAACCGCACCAGAGGCAGGCACGTGACCTGGCCGGACGTCAGGTGGTCACGGTCCGACAAATTGCCTTCACACTGCACTTCCCGTACCGA
>NZ_JBFBDY010000626.1:0-3622 GCF_040683475.1 Kitasatospora sp. NPDC093558
GGCAAGCCCGTCCGCGAGTACGAGCCCTTCTTCAGCCGCACCCACCGCTTCGAGTTCGGTGTGAAGACCGGCGTCAGCCCCGTCCTGTTCTACGACCCGCTCGGGCGGATCGTCGCCACCCTGCATCCGAACCACACCTACCAGAAGGTGACGTTCGACCCCTGGCAGCAAACCACCTGGGATCCCAACGACACCGTCATGCACGATCCACGCACCGATAAGGACATCACCGGCTACGTCGCCGGGTACTTCGCCAACCTGCCGACGGGCCCAAACGTGCCGTCCTGGCAGACCTGGCACGCCCAGCGCGAGGCCGGGGCGCTCGGCACCGCAGAGCAAGCCGCGGCAGCCAAGGCAAAGCTGCACGCCGACACCCCGACAACCGTGCACATCGATGTCCTCGGCCGGCCCTTTCTGACCGTCACCGACAACGGCCCCGACCCGGCGCAGTCCGGTCAGCATCTGCTCCTCTCGAGCAGGGTCGAGCTCGACATCGAAGGCAACCAGCGCACCGTACGCGACGCCGACGTCCAGGCCGACGACCCGTTCGGCCGGATCGTCATGCGCTACGCCTACGACCTACTCGGCCACCGCATTCACCAGCACAGCATGGAAGCGGGCGCCCGGTGGATGCTCAACGACGCCGTCGGCAAGCCCCTGCGCACCTGGGACGGGCGCGGCCACAGCTTCCGCACCGGCTACGACCCGCTCCGCCGGATTCTGAGGTCATACGTCACCGGCGCCGACCCTTCGAACCCGGGCAAGGAGGTGCTCACCGAGCGCCGGGTGTACGGCGAACAGCATCCGGACGCGGAAGCACGCAACTTGCGCGGCGCCCTCCACCTGCACCTCGACCAGGCCGGCGCCGCCGTCACCGAGACCCGTGACGCCAAGGGCAACCCGCTCCGCACGTCGAGAAGGTTGACCGAAGGCACCCGCTACCGCTCGGTCGTGGACTGGCAAACCGTCGACGCCGACCACCTCGCCCTCCCAGCGGCAGCCACGGCTGCCTTCACCCCGGCCGCGCTCGAAACCGCCCTCGCCCCCACTCTCGAAGCTGACAACTACACCAGCCTCACCACCTACGACGCGCTCGACCGCCCCGTCACGGTGACCACCCCACACACCCCCTTGATGCGGGCCAGCGTGATTCGGCCCGGCTACAACGAGGCGAACCTGCTGGAACGGGTCGACGTCAACCTGCGGGGCGTCACCGCGAACGGCGAAGCGGTCTGGACGCCATTCATCGACAACATCGACTACGACGCCAAGGGGCGACGCCTGCGGATCGACCACGGCAACAACGCGAGCACGACCTACGCATACGATCCGCTCACCTTCCGGCTGATCCACCTCCTGACCACGCGCACGGCTGCAAAGTTCCCCGCCGACGACCCGCAGCCGCCGCTCTCGGCCTGGCCAGGCCGACAGATCCAGAACCTGCACTACACCCACGACCCGATCGGCAACATTACGCGCATCCAGGACGACGCACAGCAGCAGGTCTTCTTCGCCAACCGACGCATCGAGCCCAGCTCCGAGTACACCTACGACCCGCTCTACAGGCTCACCGAGGCCACCGGCCGCGAACACCTCAGCCAGAGCGGCGCAGCTATCCCGCACTCCCCCGACGACGCCCTCCGCTCACGCCTGCCCCACCCCGGCGACGGCGGCGCCATGGGCACCTACACCGAACGGTACGAGTACGACGCCGCTGGCAACATCCTGACCATGCGGCACATCACCGCGAACCCGACACACCCCGGCTGGACCCGCAGCTACCACCACACCGAAACCAGCCTGCTGGAGGACGGCACCGCCGGGACAGCCAGCAAGACCAGCAACCGACTCAGTGACACCGTCCTCAGCGACGGCGACCAGCCCGCTCCCGCCGAGCGCTACCGCTACGACGCCCACGGCAACATGACCCGCCTGCCGCACCTCGGCGGCACCGACCCCGACTCCAACCTCCACTGGGACCACCACGACCAGTTGCAACGCACCGACCTGGGCGGCGGCACGGCGTACTACGTCTACGACGCCGCCGGACAGCGCGTACGCAAGATCTGGGAGAAGTCGCCCGGCCTGGTGGAGGAACGGATCTACCTGGGCGGCTTCGAGATCTACCGCCGCCGGCAGGGCAACGAACGCCTGGAACGCGAGACCCTGCACGTGATGGACGGCGACCGCTGCATCGCCCTGGTCGAGACCCGCACCCTCGACACCGCCGGCACCGACACAGCCACGCCCCAGCTGACCCGCTACCAGTACGGCAACCACCTCGGTTCCGCCGCCCTCGAACTCGACGACCAGGCCCGGATCATCTCCTACGAGGAATACACCCCGTACGGAAGCACCTCCTACCAGGCCGTCAGCAGCCAGACGGAAACACCGAAGCGATACCGCTACACAGGCAAGGAACGCGACGAGGAGACGGGGCTCAGCTATCACGGCGCGCGGTACTACGCGTCGTGGCTGGGACGCTGGACGAGCTGTGATCCGGCCGGCCCAGTTGACGGGCCGAACCTCTATTGCTTCGTGCGGGGAAACCCGATCGCTCTCAGCGATCCTGGTGGCGAGATGTCGCAAGCGGCTCAGGCCGAGTACGAGAAGGATCGCCATCAATCTGGTCGGATGACACCTGACGAGATCGGCGACGTGTACAAGCAGGTCGATGATGTGCCGCAAGACCTGGGATCGAAGCAACGACCTTCGGCCAGCACGGCGCTTCAGCAACAACGTCGCCTAAGTCAAGGTCGGGCGCAACGTGCACAAACTAAAGCGCCGGCGATCGTTGGAAAGGCTGAGAAATTCGAAGCAGCCAAGGCCGGTGCCCGAAATTGGGCGCTCGACCGAGTAGTCGAAGGGATCGGCCACGGCACGTCACTCCCCGGAGCCAAATACATTGCGCGCTGGGCGCTTACACCCTTGCGAGCCAACACACCGGTAGCGTTCCCAACGACGCTGCAGGAGCACGAGCTCAAAGAGAACTACCAGGCGATGCAGACGACACTGACCGTGACGGAGAGCGCAGTGATCGTGGTAGCACCGGTGGTCGCGGAGAGCGCCCTCGCGACGCAGGTGCCAGCTGCCGCGGAAGCGGCTGTCGTGGAGTCCAGTACTGCGGAAGCGGCCATCGTGGAGCAAGGCACCCCTGCGTCGCCCAGCGTAAGGCCCGATGTCCCTACGGAAGCGATCATTCCGATTGATCAGGTCGGAACCCGCTCAGGAAAAGCGTTCGCCCCAAAGGTTAACAACGCGCCCGGCGCCTATCGAGGCGTGACGCCAAAAATGCGGGAAAAAGCCCAAGAGGTAGGTGAGCGCTGGCAAGGCCCAGGCGATTACGACGTGGGTCACCGCACCCCACTGTCACAGGTTCCTCCCGGAGAGCGAGTCCGACTCAGAGCGGAGATTATGAGATCGAATCGAAGCGAAGGTGACGCCATCGCTCAATCGAACGAAATGCGTCGGAAGGTAGGCCTATACACCCGCAAGTAACGAACAGCAGTCAGCATCCTCTCCGACTCAAACCCCTTTTCTGGAGAAACGGCATGAACAGAATCACTGCACCGCTACGACCAGGTGACACTGGCGAAGCCGTGGCCGATCTGCAGGAAGCGCT
>NZ_JBFBDY010000627.1:0-3603 GCF_040683475.1 Kitasatospora sp. NPDC093558
CGGACGTCGCCGTCTCGCCGCTGACCTGGTCCTTCGACCCCGGCGCCAGAGCGGCCCGGCGGACCTTCAGCAGCCGGCCTGGGTCCTGGTCGGCCGCGGCCTTGCCGTAGTCGAAGTCCCACGGCAGGTCCCCGGCCGGGGATATCCGGGTCACCCGGCCCGCGTCGTCGTAGCCGTACGCCGTCTTCAGCGGCTGGGCCAGGCGCGGGTCCCACACCTGGGCGAGCCGGCCGCGCTCGTCGTACGCGTAGTGGGCGACCTCGACGGCCTCCTGCTTGGCGGTCACCGGGTTCCACGACCAGACCTTGACGGCCCGCACCCGGTCGGTGAAGTCGCCGGGGGTGCCGGCGACGGCCGTGGTGGCGGTCGCGTAGTCGTAGTCGGTGACCTCGCAGCCGCGTGGCAGCGGGTCCACGGCGCAGCCGTTGGCGTCGTCCACGCCCGGCTCCACGGGCGCGATCACCCGCTTGACCAGCGCGCGCCGGTCGGTGGAGTCGTAGACGTACCGGGTCGTGGACGCGGTGTCCGGGCCGGTGGAGGACTGCACGGTGTACACGTCGGAGTCGCCCTGGCGGGCGAACACCGTGGTGGAGCCGTCCAGTTCGGTCAGCGTGTAGGTGGCGCCGGTCGCCTTCAGGCCGAGGTGCTCGGCACCCGGCTCGGGGTGGAGCGTGCCGTCCTGTGCCCGCGCGAAGGTGAGCGACGTGTCGTCGGTGGCCTTGAGCACCGCGGCGTCCCCGCCCGGGAAGGCGAGCGAGACGTACTCGGCCGCCTCGCCCTGTGCCCCGCCGGCCCACTGCGGGCCGAACGGCGCGACGAGCTCGCGCACCGACATGTTGTCGAAGTAGACGGGCTTGTCGGCGTTGTCCGAGTGCCCGTTGTAGAGCCGGACCTGCGCCTCGGTGGCGTCCGCGGCGAGCGTGACGTCGGTGGTGAGCTCCGCCCAGGCGTCGGTGTACGGCGCCTTGCGGGAGACGGTGGTGGTGAGCGCCCCGGCCTTGCCGTGGACGACGACGATCCGCATGCCGCGGTCGTCGTACCCGGCGGTCAGGCCGGTCGTGGACGGCACGTAGACCCAGGCCTTGACCCGGTAGGTGCGGCCGGGCTTCATGCCCAGCTGCAGGCCGCCCGAGCCGCCGAGCAGCGCGTACGTGTCACCGGACTTGTTGGCGTCCGGCAGCACCTTGAGCGAGTCGGTCGAGGAGCCCTGGCCCCGGTCGGTGGCCCGCAGCGCGGTGCCCGGGGTGGCCAGGAAGCCGGTGGTGTCGGTGGACACCTGCTGCTGGTTGGCCGTCAGCCGCTCGCCCTGCTCCTGCCAGCCGCGGTCGGTGCCGCGCGAGGAGGAGGAGCGCTTGGTGGCCATGCCGAACTCGTCGGTGTCCGTGACGTCGACCGAGTAGTCGCCGGTGAGCAGGTTGACCGAGCCGGGGCCGACGCCGGTGCCGGCCGCGCCGTCGGCGTTGGGGTCGGCGGTGAAGGTCGACCAGGCGGTCGGGTACGCGCCGTCGGTGTCCTTGTCGGTGTAGAGCAGCGCGCGCACCTGCACGACGCCGCCGACCTGGCCGAGCGACTCCAGCACCGACCAGTTGGCGTGGCCGCCGAGCTCGGCCAGCCGCGGCCGGGTGCCGGTGACGGGCGTGTTGTCGGCCTTGGCGAGGTGGGCCGCCGGGACGTCGAACTCGGCGGCGCCGGGGCCGCGGCGGTACTGCCAGGTCACCTGGGTGAACTGGCTCTGGGCGTCGACCGCGAGCTTGACGCGCTTCGCCGCCTGGGTGCCGTCCACGGGCGAGACGACACCCGCCTTGCCGACCCGGAAGGTGTGGACGGCCGGGTCCGAGAGGTTGTCGGCCCGGTCCTTCGTCTGCACCTTCAGGACGTGGGTGCCGTCGGTCGGCGGGGTGATCGAGGCGGTGGTCGCCCCGGTCGCGTCCACGGTCGTCGGCGACTTGCCGTCCAGGGTGTAGACGTAGCCGATCACGTCGCCGGTGCCGGCCGGCGGGGTCAGCGTGAAGAGCCCGGCCTGGCCCGCGGCGCCGTGCCAGGCCTCGTCCGACGGGTAGTCGGGCGAGGTGACGAAGGGCGCGCCGGGCTTGGTGGTGTCGGCGACGACGACCACGTCCTTGGGCGCCCACGGCGAGTTGTCGGTGCCGTCCCAGAGGCGGGCGCCCATCGAGTAGGTGACGCCCTCGTCGAGCTTCGCGATCCCGAAGTCGGCCGGCTTCACCTGGGCGTAACTGCCGTTCGGGACCTCCTTGTAGACGCGCTTGACGAACACGCCCGCGCGGTACAGGTCGAAGTCGGCGCCGACCCGGCCGCCGCCGTCGGGGTCACTGGCCAGCACCTGGAAGGTGGGCGTGGCCGAGGAGGTGTACCGCGGGTTGCCCTGGTGCGCGGGGAACACGTCCACCGCCGGCGGGGCCGTCGGGATCGTGTTGTACGTGACCGACAGGTACGGCGGGTTGGAGCCCTCGGCGGAGTCGAAGCGCTTCCACGAGTACGGGCTCGTCTCGGTGGAGGCGCGCAGGCCGAGGGCGTTGTTGGTGTAGCCGTTGTCGGACCACGCGGCGACCAGGCTCGTCACGTCCTGGCTGACCCAGGCGTTGCCGCAGCCGGCCGTCTCGTTGCCCGCGGTCTTGTTGCTGACCGCCCACATCTTGTTCCAGCCCGGCTGGTTGGTCCACCGGGTGGCGGTGGACGCGAGGCCGGTGTCCCAGACCTCCCAGGACCAGGGCTCGCAGGACCACGAGTGCCAGTTGTAGAGGTTCAGCTTCGCCGAGAGGATGTGCTTGCCGTGGTACGGCCCCTCGGGGAAGTGCAGGAACGAACGGGCGACCTGGCCGCTGCCGTTGTTGCCGAGCTTCAGTTCGGCAGCGGAGGACTGGTCGGTGGTGTAGCCCTGCTGGACGAAGGTGTCGAAGGAGGGCCCGACGGTGAGCGCCGGGTCGATCGTCACCGGGAAGCTGGTGGCCGGGTCGGCGAGGAAGCCCGCCTCCGGCGTGAAGACCAGCTCGGCGTCGGCGCCGGAGCCGCGCAGCTCCATCGCCACCGGCGCCCGGCGGTTGTGCTCCTGCGAGTTCGGGTCGACCGTCGCGTCCCACATCACCGGGGCGGGGATCTTCGCCTGGACCTTGCCGGACGGACGCTCGGTCAGCTCGATCGAGCCGTCGTCCTTGCGGGCCACGTCCAGGCCGCTGGTGTCGATCGGCAGGGTGATCGTGCCGGCCTGCGACACGGCCGTGCGGTCCTTGACGATCAGGAACTGCTCGAAGCCGGTCCGGGTGGCCTCCAGGACGAGGTCGACGCCGGGGCGGGCGTCGGCGTACGTCGCCTTGCTGCCCTCCAGCCTGGGCTTCGGCAGGCGGCCGAGCCAGCCGAACTGGACCTGCTGCTCGCCGGTGCCGATCTTCACCAGCTCGCGCTCGGCGGGGGCGTTCGACGTGGCCGGGGCGTTCGCCGTGGCTGGTGCGTCAGGCGCGGCCGGCGCGGCCGGCTTGGCGAAGGGGGCCGCGGGCGCCGGGGCGGCGAGCGGACGGGCCTCGCTGCGGCTGGCCCGGGCGGCGTCGGTGGCCGGGACGGTGGGGGCGGTGGCCGGGACGGTGGGGG
>NZ_JBFBDY010000628.1:0-3577 GCF_040683475.1 Kitasatospora sp. NPDC093558
GACGGCTTCACCGTACTGCGGCACCGCCGGGTGCCGCCCAACGACGGAGGGCTGGCGCTCGGCCAGCTGATGGTGGCCGCCCGGTCGTCGGCCACCCGGGAGGAGTGAGGGCGGATGTGCCTGGCGGTGCCCGGCAGGGTGACGGAGATCGAGGAGCGCGACGGGACCCGGATGGCGGTCATGGACTTCGGCGGGGTGGTCAAGGACGTGTGCCTGGAGTACCTGCCCGACCTCGCGGTGGGGGAGTACGCGATCGTCCACGTGGGCTTCGCGCTCCAGCGCCTGGACGAGGAGTCGGCCCGGCGGACCCTGGCGCTGTTCGAGGAACTCGGGCTGCTGCAGGAGGAGTTCGGGGACCCGTGGGAAGCGGCACGCGTGGCCGAGGAGGTCGAGCGGTGAAGTACCTGGAGGAGTTCCGCAACCCCGAGCTCGCGGCGGGGCTGCTCGCCGACATCAGGGCGACGGTCACCCGGCCGTGGGCGCTGATGGAGGTCTGCGGCGGCCAGACGCACAGCATCATCCGACACGCCATCGACCAACTCCTGCCGGACGAGGTCGAGTTGATCCACGGTCCGGGGTGCCCGGTGTGCGTCACCCCGCTGGAGATGATCGACCGGGCGCTCGCGATCGCCGCCCGGCCCGGGGTGATCTTCTGCTCCTTCGGGGACATGCTGCGGGTGCCGGGGACGGACCGCGACCTGTTCCGCGTCCGCGGCGAGGGCGGCGACGTCCGGGTGGTGTACTCGCCGCTCGACGCGCTCAGGATCGCCCGGGACAACCCGGACCGCGAGGTCGTCTTCTTCGGCATCGGCTTCGAGACCACCGCCCCGCCCAACGCCATGGCCGTCCACCTGGCCAGGAAGCAGGGCCTGCGCAACTTCAGCATGCTCGTCTCGCACGTCCGGGTGCCCCCGGCCATCGACGCGATCATGGACTCGCCGGACTGCCGGGTCCAGGGCTTCCTCGCCGCCGGACACGTGTGCAGCGTCATGGGCACCTCCGAGTACCCGGCCCTCGCCGAGCGCCACCGGGTGCCGATCGTCGTCACCGGCTTCGAGCCGCTGGACATCCTGGAGGGCATCCGGCGGACCGTCCGGCAGCTGGAGCGCGGGGAGCACACCGTCGACAACGCCTACCCGCGCGCCGTCCGCCCCGAGGGCAACCCGGCTGCCCGCGCGATGCTGGAGGACGTCTTCGAGGTCGCCGACCGCGCCTGGCGGGGCATCGGCGTCATCCCGCTGAGCGGCTGGCGGCTCTCGCCGCGCTACCGGGACCACGACGCCGAGCACCGCTTCGACGTCGCCGGGATCACCACCCGCGAGCCCGCCGCGTGCCGCAGCGGCGAGGTGCTGCAGGGGCTCCTGAAGCCCCACCAGTGCGAGGCCTTCGGCACCGTCTGCACGCCGCGCACCCCGCTCGGCGCCACCATGGTGTCCAGCGAGGGGGCCTGCGCCGCGTACTACCTCTACCGGCGGCTGAGCACGCCGGCCGTGCCGATCACTGTCGGGGAGGCGAGTTCCGTTGGCTGACGTCGAACTGCTCGCGGAGAACGGGGTGGTGGACTTCTCCGGGTGGAGCTGTCCGCTGCCGCTGCGCGACCACCCGAGGGTCGTCATGGGCC
The DNA here is from genome assembly GCF_040683475.1 of Kitasatospora sp. NPDC093558. Lineage (NCBI taxonomy): Bacteria > Bacillati > Actinomycetota > Actinomycetes > Kitasatosporales > Streptomycetaceae > Kitasatospora > Kitasatospora sp. NPDC093558. Next base: position 1,622 of record NZ_JBFBDY010000628.1, read on the forward strand.
ACGGGGGCGGCGGGGCGATGTCCGCCGAGCTCGTGGAGAACATCTTCGCGCCGGCCTTCGGCGGCCGGGCCCTGGCGGGGCTCGGCGACTCGGCCGTGCTGGAGCTAGGCGGCTCGCGGCTGGCCTTCTCCACCGACTCCTACGTCGTGCGGCCGCTGTTCTTCCCCGGCGGCAGCATCGGCGACCTCGCCGTGAACGGGACGGTCAACGACCTCGCCATGAGCGGGGCCCGTGCGGCGTACCTCTCCTGCGGGTTCATCCTGGAGGAAGGGGTGGAGATGGCCGTCGTCGACCGGGTCGCCCGGGCGCTCGGCGCCGCCGCCCGCACCGCCGGGGTCGAGGTCGCCACCGGGGACACCAAGGTGGTCGAGGCCGGGCACGGGGACGGCATCTACCTGAACACCGCGGGCATCGGGCTCGTCCCGGCCGGGGTCGACATCCGGCCGCAGCGGGCCGAGCCGGGTGACGTGGTCATCGTCAGCGGGCCGATCGGGCTGCACGGCGTGGCGATCATGAGCGTGCGGGAGGGCCTGGAGTTCGGCGTCGAGGTGCGCAGCGACAGCGCGGCGCTCGGCGGGCTCGTCGGGGCCATGCTCAGGGTGACGCGCGACGTCCACGTGCTGCGCGACCCCACCCGGGGCGGCCTGGCGGCCTCGCTCAACGAGATCGCGGCGGCGGCCGGGGTGGGGGTGGTGATCGGCGAGCGGTCCGTCCCCGTCCCGGACGCGGTGGCCAACGCGTGCGCCGTGCTGGGCCTGGACCCGATGTACATCGCCAACGAGGGCAAGCTGGTCGCCTTCGTCCCGCGCGACGAGGCGGACGCGGTGCTCGCCGCCATGCGGGCCCACCCGCTCGGCGCGGAGGCCGTGGTGATCGGCGAGTGCGTCGAGGACCACCCCGGGATGGTCGTCGCCAGGACCGGTTTCGGCGGGACCCGGGTCGTCGACCTGCCGATGGGGGAACAGCTGCCGCGGATCTGCTGATTCCGCTTCGGTGGCCTCTCGGGCATCAGGTCGGTCGACGGCGCGGACCGCGGACCGCTACTGCGTCCGGCGGGTGCGGTGGTGGTGGATGAGGACGCCGGCCGTCGCGGTGGTGAGGGCGATGGCCACGAGGGCGACGTCGAAGAACGCGGCCATGACGAGGTCGAAGCGGCCGCCCGAGGCCTGGCCGGAGAACTCGGGGGAGACCAGGCCGCCCGGGTCCTCGGTCACGTCGACGCGCTCGCCCGCCGTGTCGGCGGCGCCGCAGCCGATGGCGTGGATGCGTCCCGGGGTGTCGTCGTAGCGGACGTCGCAGTCGTAGGTCGTGGTCTTGCCGTGGATGACGCGGACGTCGGCGACCGTGCCCGGGTGCTCGACGCCACGGATCGTCAGCACCGTGGCCTGGGCGGTGTTCATGCTGAGCAGCGGCACGGCGATGAGAGGGGCGAGCAGCAGGCCGAGCGAGATCTTCCGCAGGGCCCTGGACGGGCAGAGGCCCCAGAGCGCCGCGATCAGGCCGGCCATCCCGGTGAGGGTGAGGGCGAGCGAGGGGACGAGCATCCAGAGCCCGAACGCGCCGAGGGCCCCGCCGAGCGGCAGGAGGACGGCGGCGGCCGGTATCCACAGTGCCGTCAGCAACGGGCGCCTGGGCCAGGGGTCGTCGCTCCCGCGGCCGGCACGCCGCTGCCCGGTGTTCGGGCGGGAGCCCTCGCTGTGTGTCACGGTCGGACATCCTGCCAGGTCACGGCGGGGGTGCGCGGGGTGGGGCGGGCGCTGACGCGTTGTTGATGGATTGTCTACACACCCTTGGTGTCCTGGTCCCGCCGCGTTCGCAGCCGCACGCGGACCGCACCGACGCCTGGAGGCCTCCGTGTCGAACACCGCCCCTTCCACCGCCCGCCGCCGTTCCCGCCGCCTGGCCGCGGTGGCGCTCGCCGTGTCCGCGATATCGGCGTCCGGCCTCACGGCGCTG
>NZ_JBFBDY010000629.1:0-3568 GCF_040683475.1 Kitasatospora sp. NPDC093558
TTTCTGGGTTGCGCAGAGCTACAAGCAGGTCAAGGACGAACTCGGCTGGGCCGACTTCCAGGTACGGTCCGATACCGCGATCCGCCGCCACCAGACCCTCGTCAACTGCGCGTTCTCGCTCTGCTGGGACACCCCGTTCAGCCCACCACCAGAGAGTTCGCCCGCAGCCGACCCGCCACAGCCGCCCGAAGACCCGGACCGGCCCGAGAGGGGGCCCGCACCGACCCCACCAGCCCCAGCCGTTGTGCTGGCCCAAGGCAATCCGCGCCGTCCGGGCCTGGCTTGCCCCCTGGATCACCCTCCAACGCTGCTGGCGAGCCTGGACCAACGCACCCCCACTCACCCGAACTCCAAGCCCTGATCAACGCCGTCGGCGCTGGCCACGCTCTTGACCTCTACTCCCCGGTTTAACAAACCACCGGTAACGAAGAACTGTGAGGTCAGCATAGGCCTGGACATTTTCTGGCATTCCCGACGCCCCGAACCGGCGATCTGGGAAGCCCTGCAGAGGGATTCGCTCCTCGAAGCCTTCGGGGACCCGGACGACGTGCTGGTTGATGCCATCACGAATCTCCCCCGCGAGGAGTTCCCCGTCCCTCGCAGCGTCGACCCGTACGGGGACACCGTGCTGGACTCCGGGCAGTGTGCAACCGCACATGTGGAGGTCCAGGGAATTCCGGCCTGGAGGAACAACTCACTGGTGGTGCTCCTGGAAACGTTGCTCAGCAAGTGCTGTGGGGCACCGGGCACCTATGTGTACGTCGCCGACGACTGACGCGGCCGAACAGCACGGGTGGCGGGGCGTCTCCGGACATCCCGCCGTTCGTCTTCCTCGCCCGTCCTCCCCGTACTCCATGGTCAAGAGGCCGCCAGTGCATCGGTGTTCGTGGAGCCGGGCCGGCCGGTAGGCTCGATCCGCTCGACGCAGGCCTCATCCTGGAGCCCGCAGTCGTGGACAACCAGAGGAAGGCGACAGCCAGTGACGGCTGGACCTCGCTCTCCCGGCGCCTGTCGGTGGCGGGCGGCGGCCGGGTCAAAGCAGGCACGGGGCCGACGGTCGCCGTGTACGGGGGACTGCGGAGAGTGCTGATTGCGCATAGTGATCGGCAGCTGAAGGGCTGTGCTGGAGCCGGTGAACGGGTCACAATGGCTGATAGGTACTTGGTTCGCTCGGTTGGTCGGTGCCCTCATGGCCGGAGAGGTTGTCCTGAATGAGGCAGGCGCCCTGCTGCGGACTCGGGCAGCGACGCTGATACGGGAGACCGTCGCGGCGATCGACGCCCTCGATGAGATCGAACCCGAGGCGCTGCGTGCACGCGTTCAGGTCCGGCTGGTCGCAGATCTCGAAGGCCGTCTCAGGGAAGTCCGCAAGCTGGTCGACGGCCAGGCCGATGTCCCCCTGGATCGTGCCTGGTCCGATCTGTCCTACCACCGGGTCCGGCTGAACGACCTGTTCGAGGAGACCCTGGCGCTGATGGAGGGGGCGGCCCTGCGGCGGTCCTGGCAGGACGGAGGGTGTCGGCTGGCGGACCGGTTGGCGGATGAGATCTCGGTCCTGACTCCGGAGAAGTGGAACGCCTTCACCGTCCTGGACACCGAGGAGTTCTACGCCGGATCGACCCGGGTGATTCGGGTCAGATTCCCCGGTGACGGCTTCTGGGACCTGCCGATCGTCGCCCACGAGTTCGGTCACTTTGCGGGCCCGAAGATCATCGACATCGAGGACGAGTCGGTGCATCCGCTGGCGGAGAAGCTCAAAGAGGTCGGCGAGGAGACACCTGCCCATTGGCCCTGGCTGCACGAATCCTTCGCCGATATCTTCGCGACCTACGCCGTCGGGCCCGCCTACGGGCTGGTCTGCGCGCTCGACCGGTTCGACCCAGCGGCGGCCGATCAGGACAACGACACGCATCCCGCGCCGAACACGCGGCTGGCGCTGATCCTGGGCACGCTCGCCGTGTGTGACGACGGTCAGAACTACGGACGCGTCATGGAGAAGATCCGCGCCGTCTGGGCGGTTCAGACGGGTGAGGCGGGCAGCGAAGGCAAGATCGAGCTGCGGGAGCCGTTCGACCAGTGGCTGGACTTCTCGCTCCGGCTGCTGAGGGACCGTCTGCCGTCCGCCATGTACAAGGGCTGGGTGCGGACGGCCGATCTCAGCCGACTGCTCGGAGGCGATGCCCGTGCAGAAGCCACGGACTGGTCGCTCCGCGACATCGTCAATGCGGCCTGGCGGGCACGCATCCGGGAGAACGGTGACGCACCCGGCTGGATCGCTCAGCGTGCCTGTGCGCTGGCCGAAAGCAGGCTCTTGGAGGTGCGCCATGTCCGCGCCCCGCGGTGAACCGGACCGGCCCTGGCTGATGCTCGACGGCCGGGTGAGCCTCCTGAAGCGGAATCTTGAACGGGCATCGGACCTGGTGACGCCCACGGAGTCCGGGCGCAACGATGACGAGGTCGACGTCTGGGGCGTGACCTTCGCCAACGTCCGGGAGAAGTACAGGGTCCAGAAGAAGGCTGTCGAGGGGCTGCAACGCAAACTTGCGCTCAAGAGCATCGAACTTCACGTTGCGTGGCAGACCTACATGGACATCCAGCGCCGGAGCGAGGAGGCATTCCGGGAATGTCTCGCGCTGCTCAGCGGGCTGGCGGTCCGAGATCGGATGTCGGACCAACAAGCCTGTGTCTTCGCGGACGAGTTGATCAGGAACTGCTTGCAGCACACGCAGCACAAGCCGATGCCGGCGCTTCCGCTCCACGGGGTGACGTTCTCGATCATCAGGCACCCCACGCAGATCCGCTTCCCCGAATGGGACATCTGGACACTTCCTCTGGTGGCACACGGGCTCGGGCAAGCGCGGAACAGTCGCCCGCAGGCCTCGACGATGCCGAACGGGTGCGCATCCTCGTCGCCGACGCGTTCGGAACCTACGCGGTCGGACCCGCCTACGCCTGTTCCCTAGTCCTCTTGAGGCTCGATCTCGCACCGACATCACAGGGTCTGGGACAACTCGCCCAGGAACGTGCACAGATGGTACGGGAAATAGTACGGACCCTGGACCTTGAAAGCACAATGTTCGACCACGTGGTACAGGCGCTCGCGCTCGACTGGGAGGATTTCCACGGCCAGCCGCCGCAGCCGTCGGAGCGCGAGCCGGAACCACTTCTGCCGGACCCGGGAGAGGTCAAGGAGAGGCTCGATGCCGCATTCCCTGCCCTCGCCTACACGATCGGCGATTGGCAGACGGCCGAATCATGGGGCCGCAGCTGGTTGACGGACCTCCGCAACACCAGAATTCCCAGGCTGCCAGAGGACGTGGTCGCCCGACGCAAGCTCCGCGATGCGCTGAACGCCGCCTGGTACGCCCGTGTCGCCAATCCCGCGGGCGCCGATTCGGTGGGCAGCGTGACCCACCAGCTCTGCAAGACGATCATCAAGACGCGGTCCGAGACCATGGAGAACTCGAACATCGAAGCCGCCTCCTGGTCGAACGTGCCGCCTCCCCGCCGCGACATCGTGAAGGACCGGGCACGGGAAGGGGACTACTGATGGCGCACGACACAACAT
>NZ_JBFBDY010000630.1:0-3561 GCF_040683475.1 Kitasatospora sp. NPDC093558
CCTCGGCCCGCTGGCCGACGCGCTGAGCGGCGTCGAGGTCGTCGTGGCCTGCGACGTCGACAACCCGCTGCTCGGCCCGCGCGGCGCCACCGCCGTCTACGGCCCGCAGAAGGGCGCGGACATCGACGACCTGGTGATCCTGGAGGAGGGCCTGACCCGCTTCGCGGACAAGGTCGCCGAGGCCACCGGACGGGACGTGCGCGAGGCCCCCGGCGCCGGGGCCGCGGGCGGGGTGGGCTTCGCCGCCCTCGCCCTGCTCGGCGCCACCATGCGACCCGGTATCGAGCTGCTGCTCGAACTGCTGGGTTTCGACGAGGCCGTGCGTGGGGCACGCCTCGTCGTCACCGGCGAGGGCTGCCTGGACGCACAGACGCTCCACGGCAAGGCCCCCGCCGGCGTCGCCGCGGCGGCCACTCGGGCGGGGGTTCGGGTGGCCGCTGTGGCGGGGCGGCTGGAACTGGCGGAGAGCGAGTGGCGCTCGGCCGGCTTCGCCGCCGCGATCGCCCTCACCGACCTGGCCGAACAGCCCGGCGACAGCATGACCAGGGCCGCCGAACTGGCCGAGACCGCGGGGGAGCGGCTGGCCGGGGCACTGCTGGACGGCTGAGCCCGTGCACCCGCGTACGCGTGGCGGCCGGGACGCGCGAACACTCGTACGTTCCTCCATTGACGTTTTGTTGAAGGCGGGCCTAGGCTCCCGGCAATCCTTCGGTTCCCGCCCACTGCGAACGCCCCGTCCGACCGACCGGCTCGTCCGACCGAACGCCCCGTCCGGCCGGCCCGTCCGGCCGCCCCGGCCCGACCCGCGCGTCCCGTCCGATCGCCCGACCCGGCCGGTCCGGCGTTCCCGCACCCCCAACTCCCAGGTTTCGGAGGCCCCCATGCCTGTCAGCCAGCCCACGGTGATCCGCTCCCGGCGGGTGGTCCTGCCGGGCGGCGAGCGCCCCGCGGACGTGCTGATCCGGGACGGGAAGATCGCGGAGATCGCCGCGCACGGCTCGCTCCTCGCCGGCGACCGCCGGCTCGTCGACCTCGGCGACACCGCGCTGCTCCCCGGCCTGGTCGACACCCACGTGCACGTCAACGAGCCCGGCCGCACCGAGTGGGAGGGCTTCGCCACCGCCACCCGGGCCGCCGCGGCCGGCGGCGTCACCACGATCATCGACATGCCGCTCAACTCCGTCCCGCCCACGACCACCGTGGACGGACTGGCCGTCAAGCGGAAGGCCGCCGAGGGCCAGACCTGGGTCGACCTCGGCTTCTGGGGCGGCGCGGTCCCCGGCAACGCCGCCGACCTCGAACCCTTGCACCGCGAGGGCGTGTTCGGCTTCAAGAGCTTCCTCGCGCCCTCCGGCGTCGACGAGTTCCCGCACGTCGAACCGGCCGACCTGGAGACCGCCCTGGCCGAGCAGGCCCGGATCGGCGCCCTCGCCATCATCCACGCCGAGGACCCGGCGGTCCTCGCCGCCGCCCCGCAGCAACCCGGCGTCCACTACCGGGACTTCCTCGCCTCCCGCCCCGCCGACGCGGAGACCGCGGCCGTCGCCCGGCTGCTCGACACGGCCCGGCGCACCGGCGCCCGCGTCCACATCCTGCACGTCTCCTCCGCCGCCGTCCTGCCGCTGCTGCGCCAGGCCAGGGAGGACGGCGTGCGGGTGACCGCGGAGACCTGCCCGCACTACCTGACCCTCGCGGCCGAGCAGGTGCCGGACGGCGACACGGCGTTCAAGTGCTGCCCGCCGATCCGCGACGAGTCCAACCGCGACGCGCTCTGGGCGGCCCTGGCGGCAGGCGAGTTCATCGCCGTCGTCTCCGACCACTCGCCGTCCACCCCCGACCTCAAGCTGCTGCCCGCGCACGGCGGCAGCGGTGACTTCGCGGCCGCCTGGGGTGGCATCGCCTCCCTCCAGCTCGGCCTGCCCGCCGTCTGGACCGAGGCCCGCCGCCGCGGCCACACCCTCGCCGACGTCGTCCGCTGGATGGCCTCCGGACCGGCCGAGCTGGCCGGCCTGAGCGCCACCAAGGGCGCCATCGAGGTGGGCCGCGACGCGGACCTGGTCGCCTTCGACCCGGACGGCGAATTCGCCGTCCACGCCAATGAGTTGCACCACCGCAACCCCGTGACCCCGTACGCCGGACGGACCCTGGCCGGCGCCGTGCGCACCACCTGGCTGCGCGGCCGGGTGGTGGACACCGCCGGCGAGCCCTTCGGCCGGCAGCTCGTCCGCCCGGCCGCCCCCGCGCCGGCCGAGTCGAACTGACTCCCGCAGGCCCGCACCCACTTGTACCGACTCGCACCGACTCGAACCGAGGAGACGACGTGACCCCCGCCGACACCCCGAGCGCTCCCTTCACAGAGCTGGTCAACCTGGCCTCCCGGCTGCTGGGCGCGGGCGTCGTCGCCACCAACGAGGACACCTTCGCCGACGCGGAGAACCTGCTGGTCGCCAAGCCCGCCGAGTTCCGCCCGCACACCTTCGGCCACAAGGGCCAGATCATGGACGGCTGGGAGTCCAAGCGCCGTCGCGGCGTCTCGGCCGACCAGCCGCACCCCACCGACCAGGACCACGACTGGACGATCGTCCGGCTCGGCGCCGGCGGCGTGATCCGCGGCGTGATCGTCGACACCGCCCACTTCACCGGCAACTACCCGGAGAGCGCCGCCGTCGAGGCCGCGTCCGTACCGGGCCACCCCTCGCCCGAGGAGGTCGCCGCCGCCGAGTGGACGACGCTGGTGGCGCGCACCGCGCTCAAGGGCGACACCGCCCACGAGTTCGCCGTCGAGGACGACACCCGCTACACCCACGTGCGCCTGAGCATATTCCCGGACGGCGGCGTCGCCCGGCTGCGCGTGCACGGCGAGGTGGTGCCCGACCCGCGCGAGCTCGACGGCCTGACCTTCGACCTCGCCGCCCAGGAGTACGGCGGCGTGGCCGAGGCCGCGTCCGACCGCTACTTCTCCTCCCCGCACAACCTGAACGCTCCCGGTCGCGCCTCCGTCATGGGCGAGGGCTGGGAGACCCGGCGTCGGCGTGACAAGGCCAACGACTGGGTGCAGATCGCCCTGGCCGGGGGCGGTGAGGTCCTGGCCGCCGAGGTGGACACCACCCACTTCGTCGCCAATGCCCCCGGCTGGGCCGACCTCGTCGGCTTCGACGCCTCGACCGGACAGGACCCGGCGGACGGCGAGTGGTTCGAGATCCTGCCCCGCACCCGCCTGCAGCCCGACACCCGCCACCGCTTCCGGCTCGACGTGGGCCGCCCGGTGACCCACGTGCGCATCAACGTCTACCCGGACGGCGGCCTCGCCCGCCTGCGGCTCACCGGCCGGCTCACCGAGGCGGGCCGCGCGGCCCTCGCGCTGCGCTGGTTCAACGCCGTCCCGGCCGCCGAGGCCGCCACCGCGCTGACCGAGGCCGGCCTGAGCGCCGACGAGGCCGCCGCGCTGACCGCCGCCCGCCCGCTCGCGGACCCGGCCGCGGCCACCGCCGCCGTCGCCGCGCTCCAGCCGGCCGACGGCCCCGACGGCGAGCACTCCTCCCGGCGCCGCTCGGCGCTCTG